>NZ_JASWIM010000014.1:0-130967 GCF_030291335.1 Arenibacter flavimaris | reverse complement strand
AAACGAACCGAAATCACTGGCGCAAAACGAACCGAAATCCCTCAGGGAAGTGGCGCAGTTTGAACCGAAATCACTGGCGCAATGAAACCGAAAAGCCTGGCGCAATTTGGTCCGAAGTATCCATCGGATTAAGAAGCGAACGCAAGGCATTGTCTTGAATGTTAAAAATGTTGTTTTTGATAAAGAAGAACTCTACTTCGTTATCCAGATTGAGAATAATTCTACGATGGATTACGATTTGAATTTCTTGAACCTTTCAATAGAAACTCGACAAAAAGGGAAAAAGAAATTTTTACAGAGTTTGTATCAAGAACCTATTTACAAGCACTATCTGCCTTCAAAAATTGCAGAAGGTAAAATGGTAAGGTTTGTTTATGTAATGCCCAAATTTTCGTTATCGAATGACCGTAGGGCAATTTTGGAATTGAATGAGAATGATGGCGAACGCAATATAAAACTGAATATATCGCATAGATATATCAATAACCCAAATTAATAATATTATGAAAAATTTAGTCTTTTGCTCACTCGTACTTTTATTCATTTCTTGTTCTGAAACCAAGAATATGTCGCCATCAGAAACCGCGAAAATTGTGGTAGAAAGTTTTTATGCTAAAGATAATAACACTCTAAAAAAATATACAACTTCCGATGGCTACGATAGTTTGATAATGATTCAGAGTTTAGTGCCAGACGCAGATAATGATGCAAGTGTTACAATATCAGATGAAGTTATCGAGACTGATATTGCGTGGGTCAAATACAGTTCTAATTATGATAGTAAGCCTGGTATCTTTAAACTCGTCAAAGAAAATGACCAATGGAAAGTGACTAATAAGGGTCCGAGGGAAAAAGGGCCTTTTTAAAGAAGGATTCTTTTTTGATTTTTAGTTTTTATCGAGATTGATTTCCCAATAGCCCTGTGTGCCACCTTTACGTATCAGAACATCTTTGTTCTTAATAGCTGTAATATGTTTACCAACAGCAGATTCATTAATACCTAAAGCTTCAGCTATTTCATTGTAAGTTATAGAAGTATTTGCAGCAATAAGTTTAAGAACTTCTTGCTGTCTTTTAGTAAGTGTAACAGCAGCATCAATTTCGGCATCTGTTACACTACCTCTTACACCACCTCTTACACCACCTATTTGACCACCTTCTTCAACAGCAGTTTCTTTAGTCGTAAAAGTCATTCTAAGAAAGTTATCTGAAAAACTAAAACTTTCTTTTCCGTAGTGTTCCAAAATACGAGGGATGCCAGAACCCAATTGCTCTACCAGTTCCAAATCCTTGAAAATACGCATCAGTTCCTTGTTCCGTGGAACTGAAAAGCCCTCGAAAAATTCTTGCTTACTCAGCCCTTCAGGTAAACCACCTGCCGAAGTGATTTCAATTCTATCGGTAAAGATTTCAAACTTTGGGGTAATCTCATTTGTATAGTCGTTATGCACAAAGGCATTAATGATAGCCTCTCGTAATGCAATGGGATTCCAAAGATTAGCCTGCTGCCTTTCCTTCGCTGTAATTCTTGTTGTAGTTCTGTTCTCTACCGCAATTTTATCAATGACTTGCTTTGTAGCTTTTACCAGACATTCGTGACCGTATTCGTTACTTTCTATTAAGTCTGTTCGGGTTGTGCCGGAATACTTGGCAACCTTTATAGAGGTATTGTTTTTATCTGCTAAAAGATAGGCGGCATAATTGAATGCACCATCCTCGGTTAGTAATTCTAAATTCTTTGAAAATGCTTTTCCTAGCGTATATCCAGATTCCTCATAGTAAATTTTCAACTGGCTAAAGCTCAAATCCTGCCGACTAGCTTTAATCTTACTTATGGAATTTCGCGTGCGCTTCGCAAAGAGCTCATCAATCATTTTTTGTGACATCGGTTCAGCAGCTGAACCCAAACGAATGAAACAGCCCTTTTCGCTCATTCCATATTTTTTTAGATGATATGGTTTTTCTGGACCGCTGGCAACAATAATTTTTAGAATGTTCTTGCCATCCCTTTCCTCACTCACAATATCGAACAAACCAAGTGCTGAAGGACGGATATTATTCTTTAACCTGTCTTTAATTTTCAACTGGTCGCCATCAGCATCTGCCAAACCATAAGTGTTTCCTTCCTTATCAATACCTATATATAGAATACCACCTTCACGGTAGTTTAGAAATGCGATAACCTCTTTTTCAAGTCCATCGGTAAGTTCTTGTTTATATTCTATACGGTTTGTTTCGGTCATTGTTTAAAAAGGTAAATCATCATTATAATCATCGTCCTCAGTTGTTGGTTCTTCGACTGGTAAAATCGGTTCTTGCTGTGCCTCTAAATCTTCCTCTTCTGTCAATTCTTCTTCATCAAAAATATCAGAAATTTTGTTTAACATATCTTCGAGATTTTTAGTTTCTTCTTCAGAAAGATTTCCAAAATCAGTATCGTCAATAGTATTATTTTCAAGAAGTTGTTTAATCATTTCCGTATAAGTAAACTCAACAGGAATAGTTCCTTGCTGTATTTTGACAGTTATATCATTATTTTCTTCTTTATTGAATATCAACTTCATTATTCGCTAAATTTTTTGAGATTATACTTTTTTACTCTCTTTTTAATTGATGATTTACCACCGTCGGTAATTTTGGCAATAAGGTCAACAACACTTGTCCCTTCAATTTCGCCTTCTAGCGGACTTGATTTTATTATAAGTTTGTTATTGTCATTTCTACAAAGAATTATATTCTGTGCATCTGCTAGCATCGGTATCGTCGCATTGTGAGAAACTAAGATTATTTGTTTTTTGCTTTTTATTTTTTTAACAGCTGTAACCAAACCTTTGTTTATATAATCGGTTGCCAAATTATCTTCTGGTTGGTCAATAATTATTGGTGCACTATCCTTATCATATCCTAAAATTATATCTAAAATTACCGACGTTTTCCACCCAGGACTAAGTTTATCAAATTCACGACCATCATTAGTTATTATTTTATACTTTTTCTTATTTAGCTCTTCGAAGCTATTATAAATCCTATTTTCAAAATCATCGTAATCGTGAACTTTAGGTTTCTGTTTTTTGAAATTGCTTTCATATAATAGTTCTGGTGTGATGTTCTCAAAACTAGTTATCTTATTTTTTAAGAAGTGATTAACTACCTCAATAAATTTATCCGTGCTAAGAATGAAATCATTCTCAATGTACAGTTTATGTCCCATTGATTCTATCTCTTCTGAATCAAAATTGAGTGTATAACTCGAAATAGAATTTATAGTTCGATGAAATTTTCTATAGGCTCTAACATACTTTTTTAAAGAAATTAAAAGTTTATTGAAGCTTTGCCTTTTGGTTTGTTCTTCAGAATTTGAATGTCTTAAAACCTGGTTATAAGACTCTTGCTCGCTTTCAAGTAAATTTCTAACTTGTTTTTCTTTATTTGAAATATTCAAAACATCTGTTAGCTCAGTTTTGAGTTTATCCACCAAGTCCGAATCGTGGGTAATAAAAGGATATTTTGACAAGAAATTATCTATGGTTTCTAAGGAATTTACATATTCGTCATAAAGACCTTGAGAAAACCTTAACTTTTCGTTTTCCAATTCGCTCGATTGAAGATTATCATAGATGTTAGTTTCTAAGTTCTCTCTAGTTATCAATCTTGAAAGAATAGGAATAGTTTGTAAAGTTTGACTTTCTTCTTCAAGGACTTTTACGCTACTAATTAGGGAAAGTATATTCTTTTTAAATTCTCTCAACCCATTATTAATACTTGTTTTTATGTCATCGTCTCCTGGAAATGCTCTTTTAATTATATCAATATTCTCAATTTTATCTTCGCTAATATTATTAACTACTCCCATAATATAATTTTGAGAGAGGTAATGGGGTTTCATTCCAGATGGATTAACAATAGTGAATTTATCAACACCATACTGCTGGTATATTGAATCTTCAGTATCTTTATTTAAACATCTCACAATTGAATCGACAAGCAAAGTTTTTCCACTAGAAGAACCTCCAATTATTACATTTAATCCTGATGTTAATTCAATATCTATTTCGATATTATCTTGTTTGTGTGAAACAGATTGAATATTCTCTGAATAGAAGGTGGGCTTTATAGCTGAGTAAATTAATCTAGATTGTTCCGATAGTGATAATCTTAAGCCGTTAAAAGTAGGTTCTGCCAACATCCAAGTTGGATTGAATGAGTTTTTATCTTTCCCATTTGGGTAAGTAGTTGGCGTATAATTATCACTACAGGTTATAAGATTCACAAATTCATTTATTCCAAGTCGTTGGAAATAATCTTGTGTTTTTTCTAATCCTTTGTCTCCTCTTGCGGTAAACCCTTCAAAATGGTTGTAATAAACATTTCTTTCTAAAGTACTATCTAATTTTGTGTCTTTAGGAATGGATGTATTAAATGTAGCGTGAGATTGTCCGCCGTGTGGCAACAACATAAACTCGTAAGAATCGAATTTGTTAATTATTTCTTGAATTGTTGGTATTGTTGGGTCTCTTTTTTCAACCTCTTTTTTAGGGTATAATTCATCTAGTTTTTTATTAATATCATCAAGAATATCTCCTGTTATTTCTTTTAGGTCAAAATAGATATGGCAGTGATATGCAGGACAATTATCATAATTTCTAATGTGTAATTCTACTCCAAGAATTATATTTAAACTCAAGGCAACCGCTTTTAGATAAGCACTTTTGTTAACCATATTATGGTCAGTAAGTGATATTAAAAAGTCAGAATTACCATTGAATTCATGAATTTTTTTAACCAATAAATCAATATCATAATCTTCATTTACTTGATTAGGATTTGCAGATGTATGGATATGTGTATCTAAGTAAATTGGATTCAATATTATGTTTTTTTGGGTTATTGGCTGGCACTTACGGTCAGACAATAAAGATAATATTATCCTAATAATTTAACAGAAATAAACTTACAATGTTTGCAGTCAATAAATTCTTTAGTTAAATTATAGACCAGGCGTCAGAATAAACCCTTTCAAACGATACTTTTAAAAGCTCTTTTGAAATTATCACTACTCCTTGAGGATGACTCAAATATTTTCACAAGCTCAGACCAATAGCTTGGTGAAACTTCATCCTTTATCGACTGACATATTATTTTTGCTAACTGTTCTTCAAAATCTGTCCACTTCTCACTAACAATAATTTCAGTTCTAGGTGAATTAAGGTCTAAATCTCTTTCGCCACAAATATCTACTACCAAAATCAAAGGAAATGGCCAACTCAATTTTACTTGGTTGTTTTTCATCCGCCAAGATTGAGGAAACAGACTGGTTGGTACCTCAATTCCGTGCAGAGAAAGACGAGATTTTGACTTTGTTAAAATACTAGTGGAATCATCGGTTCTTATATCACCGTCATCACTAATTGTAATTGACTTTGAACTCTCATCTATTGAGTTAAGACTTATTTTAAGTTCTCTTTCGAGGGTAAACGTTTCTCCTTCAACCTCAATATCTCTAGAGTTAAGTTCAAGGTGCTTTACTGGCTTATCGTGACTTTCCAAAATTGCCACCGTAGCAGAACCGAGAATTCCAATATCCTCACGGTCAATTTTAATTTCAATAAGCTTAATGTTCTCATTTTCTTCCCAAGAATAATCCTTCAACACGTAAGATGTGATTTCCTTAAAACTGTTTATATTTCTAGTTTTTTTATGTGAAGTCGTTTCAATTCTGATATCGAAAGGGGGATTAGGAATAACACTTTCAACATTTTCAATAAACTTATCTTCAGACATATCCTCCCAAGGATTTTTATTTTTCCTTAAAATTAATTTTGTGGTAGTTCCAGGCTTGTCTCGCTTCCCTTCTTTTATCCAAAATATACTTTCTTGACCCTCAACAGTAATGTTATATGAATCGCTTGACTTATGGGGGCCATATACTTTTTTTGTATCGACAATCAAAACATCAGAAATCATAAAACAGGATAGAATACCAATCCCAAATCTTGATGTAGGGTGAAATTCTGCATTTGATTCCGCTTTAAGGTTGTAAAAATCTTTAGACTTATAAAAAGAAGAGCCAATTTTGGAATAGTAGTTATCTATGATATACTCGTCCATGCCAGTTCCATTGTCTATTATTTCCAGAACATTATCTCCATCTTCAGTATAATACTTTACTAAAATTTCAGGTTCATATAAATTTCCCCATTTGATTTCTTGTGCCTTTCTGAGTAGACACGCATCTATAGAATTTTGTAGCAACTCTCGTAAGGCTACCTCTGGGTTACCATAAAGTTTAGTTCCCATCAAAAGCTCAATAACTTGGGTTTTGCTAAGGTTGAATTTGGTATCCTTGTAGATATATAATGGGTTGTTCTTTATATCCGTTTTAGTCCTAATTTTTTCTCTATTTACCTTTAGGGGCAATTTTATATGTAAGTCCCTTTCTTTCGCAAAATGGAAATCGTTTAAGGTCGATATAATATTATTTGCTAGGCTAAGCTCGTGGTCTATCATTGAACAGAACTCGTGGATGGAAGCTTCAATGACCGGATGTGAACATTTAGCACTAAACTGAATTAGGTCAGGGCTAATTTCCCAAGCCTCAACAGCTCTGTGCTTGTTCCATTCTTTTACAGAAATTGGATTTCTTACATACAAATGAGAGTATAAAATTTTAGGGGTTCTCTTACCATCAAAATCTAAAATATCCGCTAACCTTAAAATTACACCCACTAGCGGTAAACAGCCATATATCCCCGGTCCACAAAGTAAATTTTTGTCTAGGTCTAAAAGCTTCAAAGCTTCCTCGTTATGACTATAGCAAATCTGTGCTAACTCTACTGTGAGGTCGGCATCACGGAACATCACTTTATTGGACCAGTCTTTCTCTATAATAGTCCTAGCCCTGTCGGCGTGAGTTTGCCTAATATATTCAGTTATTAAATAAGATTTTATCAGTTCTGCTCGAGAAAATTGACCTTTAGAAATTAATTCACTTAATTTTTTTTCATCTTCCGGTCTAGAGCTGTAAAATCTTTTAAAATCATCATGAAAACCTTTTTCTTCCGTACTTAAGTCAGGTTCATTATCCCATATTTTTTTCCAAGCTAAAACTTCCTTTTCATCTGGTGCCATACCGATGTCATGAAAAAAAGCACTGGCAATAAGTAATAACAATTCTGGTGACGAAAGCTTTTCAATTTTCTCTCGAGGTATAAGTCTTTCCATTAGGTGTAATACGCGAAACAAATGGTCTCCATCGTGTAACGTGAACTCACCCATATGTTTCAAAATGGTTTTTGTTCTTTGGAAAGCATATGAGGTCATTTTTTCTACAAGGGCTATAACCTCAGAATCCTTGTCAACGCATTTTTTCTTTAATGTGGTAAATAGTAAGCTCTTTTGTAACCTCAAAAGAAATTCATCTTTATAATCATCTATCATTCTATTCTATGATTTTATCGTTTTATGATACAGTTGAATAATATATAATTATCTACGCTAAGATTAAAGATTTAATGTGTCAAAATTTTAACATTTAATGATAATTAATCAAATATCGACCTAGCCTCATCATATACTCGCTCAAAATTAGCCTCTAAATCAGCCTGAGAAAACTGCTTTGATTCCTTCGGTAACTCTCTTTGAATATCAGCTAATTTAAACTGTACCTTCTTATCCTTTCCATCTGCATAGGTAATAAACTCGCCTTGCTTTAACCTAAAGAAAACGTCTGCTCTAATTTTTGGGATTTCTTTCTCTCCAGTTGTAATTCGTGTATCAAAATCGAGATTATGTCCACGACTTATGCTTTTGGTTGGGTCTTTGATAATTTCAAAAAAGCGTTCATAATATTTGGCGGTATCTGGGTCATTTACCTTACCGAAAAACTGATAGGATAGATTGCTTAATATTGCTTTACTTGCCTTATCGCCATACATCATATCGTTCTGAATTTTATCCTGCATTACGTAAATGGTAGCAATATCATAACTACGTAATGTTGCCGGAATACGGTGCATATTTAAAAGTCGTATGGTAGGTGCTTCTTCCATTAATACAAAAGACTGTCTCTGACCGCGCACACTCATTTGCTTCGTAATGGTATGGATAATAGTTGCTATGACTGGCGAATAAGAAGTTTCAAATTTGGGGTTGTTAACGACCGATATAATTCCTGGGTTTTCCTCATTATTGATATTCAAGGGTACTTCATCTGCGGATAGTGCCATAAAAATGCGTTGTGTGCTAATTCGTTTCAGGGCGTTGGCCAAGGTGCTTTTTACACCAGCGGTCTGCCTATCTGAATCCTTTCCGCTAATAAAAGCATCTGCCATTGCTCGTGATGTTGTGTTGGTTTCCAAAAACTGAATAATGCTATCCGTGTCTAAAAATTGATAAATAGCAATTAAATGGGGAAGTGTACAAAACTCTGGATAGTCGATTTTTAATTTCCAAATCATTCCGCCAATCAATCCTTCGGCAGCATCGTTAAAGAATTTTGTTGTTCCTGTTGTTCCGCTTTCTCTTTGCTCTAAAAGGTTTTCAATTAATACCCTTGACACCTCGTTTACACTTTCCTCATTCTCTAAATAACGTGGGGCAATAGGATTTACTCTGTGGATGATTTTATCGAAGGAAATAACCTTAAATGGAATATCGCTATCCTTGAAAAGAGGGTAAGCCATTTCGGTAAGTTCAAAGTCTTTGTAGTCGTGAATGATTCCGCAAAAACTCTCTTTCCGGAAATGTTTTAGAAATCCATAAACTACACTTTCGGTTTTTCCGCTTCCGGCGGATCCGATGACGGATGCGCCACGTTTAATATTATCTAATTTGAAGTTTCCTTTCTTCGAAGCAAAATTGACTTGATACTTTCTATCGCCATGTTGCGAGTTTTCAGTTTTATGCAGAAAAACATATAATCCTATATTAACTAGCATTAGAGGGCACACCAAATAAAGTAATATCAATACTAATTCATTCTCTTCAGAAATAGAGAATATGAGAAATGAAAGCATTACCATATTCAAAAGAAACGCATACTTGCATACTCGAAACATCGCATAGAAAACAGTACTGGTTAGACCAATAATTGAAAGTATTGTTATGACATTATCTATCTGCATACCAATTAGATTCCGATGGAACTTGATTTAATTGCTATTTCTGCACCACGTCTTAACCGTTTGAAAACTCGAAGTGCCATTTGCGCTTGACTAACTGGAATGCTGGGAACGATTGGCAATCCCGTTTTCGTCATCATTTTGAAAGCCAATGCTCTTTCGTTAGCTGGTAATTTCATCAAAGCAGCAAAGTAGAGCTTTGGATTTTTTACAAAATCCTTACGTGCCTTATAGGTCTCTGCAAAGTTTCGTTTATAGCCAAAAGTCTTGTCAAATGTCTTTTCTGCTTTCTCAAAAAATTTATCTCTGTCAAAACCTCGTTTCACATTCTTACCGTGCATTTCAACTTCTGAAGCTTTGTGCTTGCTTCCTGGGGAAAGGCTAACAGAGTTGGAAGCGTCCTTTCTGCTCACGATGATATGGATATGACTTTGGTTTCCATCTTTTCGCATTCCCTGGACTATCCGTTTTCCATTTTGTTGATGTGGTGCTTGGCGTTCCAGTTTAGCAATTTCCTTTTTCATCTTTTTAATATTCCCCTCAGCTCGTCCTTCTTGAATGTTTCGGATATCTGTTTTGAGATGAAGTATTTTTGTAGCGAATGGTTGGTTTTCTTTTATCTGTTTATCCGTTCCCTTAAAGGTGCGTTGATGTTCAATTTTTGCATAATATTTTATGTCGTTGATTGTAATAGGTCGTCCATTAATTTCCCTATTAAAACTGCCAACATAATCTTTCATCAATTCACGAGTGTAGGTTTTTAAATCTTGGCTGTTGTTCTGAAGTTTTCGTAATTCATATTTTGAAGGACTGACTGTAATCGAATAAAACTTAGGTTCTTTCTTTTTCAATTTTGCTGTGTTCCCATCAATTTCTTTTACCACTTCTTCAGCGGAAATTTCATCGCCATATTGATTGAAAAAGTGTTCCATATCGTGACGTTCCAAGCCTTGATTTTCCTTCTCTAAATACCCTACAAAATCAGCCGAACTTTGTGAATAATTGTTGCCTAATTTTTGAGGTGTTATTGTAATGTACATAGCTCAAAAATTTATAGTTGGTTACTTGGGTTTTGCTTTTCTCGAAAGCGAACTTCCTTCTTTTCTTCGGCATATTTTTTTTCTACAATCAGCGGTTTTTTGGTTGGTTCTTCTGTTTCAAAAAGAGATTGAATCATAGCCACCGTAGGTTTGGTTTGAGTCTTTTCGACATCCCGCATTATGGCAATGACCGCATTTATTCTTTTGAGTAATTTAGCTTCAATTGTACGTCCAGTCGGTCCTAATTTTTCCTTTGGCGAAATTTCATTGTAGAAGAAAAAATCCAACATTGTGGACATTGCTTCGGTGTGTGATTTGAAGTGTGTCCGTGAAAATTCCTGAAAACGTTTTGCCGTTTCCTTTTTGAACCTGATGCCGATAAATGAGTCCATAATTCGCCGATTTGTCGCAAATCCTTCCCTAAAAATGGGCGTTTACAGGGCATTTGTCGCAAATTGTAGGAGGTCGGGAATTTAGTATTTTTTCAAATTACTGAATATCAGTGGTTTGAAAATCAAAAGGAGTCCTAAACATCGCATCGCGTGTTACCCTCTTGCTACTTTTCGTCCCGCCCAGCGGGACAAAATTCCGTACAATTTGGCTCAAAGCCAATTGCCAGTTTCAGGGAAATAATTTCCTGTTATGTAATTTTTCGATGGGTACGGTTATCGGCGAAAGTCAAAAAATGGATAACCCTACGTAAAATTGAATGCTGAATTTCAGCGAACTAAAGATAACAATTTTTATTGAATCGGAATTGATTATATGGAAAAACACCCCTACTAATTGAGAGGTGTTTGCCTGTTGAGTATTGAAAATTAAATATTGAATACAAAGGTATAGGAGTATAAATTTCGTAATGCTTCTTCGGCTATCATCGTTTCAAAACAAGTATGATTCTCTCTTACGTATTTGCGGATAGCATCCCCAAATTTTCGTTCCACGTCTTTTTTGGAATCCTCCAAAAGTCGGTTTTGAGCCTCTTCGCTCAAGTCTGTAAAATTGAGATACACCATAGCTTTCAGTTTAAAGGTTGCCATTATCTGCAAAACTGTAATAGTCGCCATCAGGGGAAAGTATCAAATGGTCCAAAACCTTGATATCAAAAAGCTCCCCGGCCTTTTTGATTTTATCGGTCAGGCCCTTGTCCGCTTCACTGGGTCTTAAGGTGCCGCTCGGATGGTTGTGCACCAAAATAACTGCCGTGGTCAAGCTCTTTAAGAGTACGGCAAATAGGATGCGGACATCCACTAAAGTTCCTGTAATTCCACCGTTAGAGGCTTCGTATATTCCTTTTACCTTATTGGCGTTGTTGAGTAACATTATCTTAAAGGTCTCGTGCAGTTCAATCGTTTCTTTGTTCCATTGGCTGTAAGCTATATCGGCAGCACTTTGGGAACACGTTACTTTGGGAAGTAAATTTGCTTTTATGCTTCCGCTGTAACTTATAGCTATTTCATTAACTTTGCTTTTCATTATTTTTCAATTATTTGTGAATGATGAATAAGAGGGCGCAACTTTCGACGGGAACGCCCTCTTAAATTTTGAGGATTACTTATCACTTTTGTTTCCAAGCAATAGAATTTCATTGGCTTCAACCTCGGTTACATAGCGTTGGTTTCCGTCATCGGTGGTATAGGTGCGGGTTCTCAATTTTCCCGTAAGGGCTAGTTCCTTTCCCTTGCCTACATAATTTTCGATGATTTCGGCTGTCTTGCCCCAAGCTACAACGGTGTGCCAGTCTGTGGACTGTACCTTTTCGCCCTTGTTGTTTTTGTAGTGTTCATTGGTGGCGATTGAAAAACGGGCAACTTTTTTACCGTTTTCAAGGTTGGTAATGGTTGGTTCTTGCCCAACGTTTCCGATTAACTGTACGTGATTTTTTAGAGTACTCATAATAAAATATTTAAGGATTAATAATGCTATCCGAACCATTCGGACAGTTTGCGTTTCTTTTTTTTTGAAGTGATTTACTTATTATATCTTGAGCGTTTTCCTTTTTTATTTTTTTTGGTGCCGCTTCCTTTTTGATGTTTTTGTACGATTTCATAAGGTTCATTTTAGATTTACTTCCCATAGCGCCCTCGCTGTTACCTTTTTTTGTTGCTGATACAGTTTCAATATTTGGAATTGATAAGGACTTATAAAAGGGAGGCACGACCGGTTATGCAGTCCGTTCAACTTCCAAATGTTGGTATTTTGCTGTCAAAAAAAGGGAGGGACAGTGAGGGTGCGGGAGTAGGTCTAAAGGCTTTTGTGAAGTACCAATACATAGGAAGCGGTACCAAATGATTAAATGGAATTACGATGGGGCGGACTCCGTTCACGATTTCGGATTGGGAATGCAGTGTTCCTTCCCAGAGTATCGGGAAGGGTTAACGGAATGGAAAGGAGAAATTGAGGATGGTGTCCAAGACTTTTTTTAGGGAAGCTCTTTGTCTGGAATGGAGCTTTTCGCGAAATGAAGGGGAATGTGCTGAGCCAAATGATTAGGTAAACTCTACTCTGGAAAAAGCGGTGCGGCCTTCTCCAATAATTCCTTTGGTGTTCTGGTGAGTTTTAATTTTTCGACCTTGTCATCTAGATAGAATGAAAAGGGTTTATATGATGATTTCAGCATAGCAATTCCTTCTGATTCTGAGCGTGGTTTTGGTTTAGCTTTCGACAAGTCAAATCTTAGATAATCCTCTTGATATTCCATCAACACATCCCATAAATTCAATTTTTTGGATTGCAAGGCTTCTTTATTGAACATAAGAGTATCAATATCTATGATGATCAAATCTTGAACTCTGGAAACATCCAGACCATTTTCTTCCAATTTAGTAAGCTCATCCCTGAACCAGTCATTTACAATACTGTTTGTGCCTGCTGTATTAAACATTCTGTAGTGTACAACTAATACAGGCCTAATAATTCCTTTCTTAAAAGGGAACTGTGGGTCATAGGCGGCTTCACCTTTTAGTAGGGTTTCAATATTTGTTGCAAGCTGTATGACAGCCTTGGGACTGCCTTTTTGGTTTTCGAACAACTTTAATCTAAGTTCTTCTTCAAGCACCGTATAATCTGGACTTATTTTTGACTCTTTGGATATTAAAATATCCTTAGATTCAAATAGCATCGCTCGTTTGCCATTTCTGATGTAGTAGTCAGGTGCTCCATTCATCAACTCGTCAAGTTCCTTACCTGATTTTTGAAGGTATCGATTTCCGAAGATTTCTTTCAATAAGGTATCAAGAGCATATTGCTCGCTATACTCATAAGTTTTAAGTCCATAAAGTCCTTTGACCTTCTGGTCATCTGACAGGTTTTCGTTGATTAGTTTCAACCGAAAATAAAGTCCGTTATAAATCATCTCAATTACAAAGAGCGGTGAGATGATGCGATATTGTAAGTCACCTACTTTGTAAAGTGGTTTACTTCTCAGAGTCACGAAATCAAGTTCTTCCGCTACTTCATCTGATGACAACATATGTTTATCAATGAAATCTTCGTGTGAAGGGTCTTCCAAATGAATCTCCGTATGTGTTTCCTTGTCTTTCATTAAAACCGAATAGGTAATCCCTAAAAGCCGTCGCAAGTAGTCATTATAATTTTCTACACCATAGTACTCGTAAAAGGCCTTTAGTAAAGATTCACAGCGCTCAATACTAGAGAGAAATTCGAAATAGGAAACCGCACGCAAAAATTGACAGGTAAATACTTTATCTGTTCTATAGTTTATAAAATCATAATTATGAAACTGCAACATTAACAAAGCTTGTGCAGGCGTAAACTTTATACCAGATTTCTCATCGGCCTCCTTTTGGGCAATTCCTCTATCGGTAAATGCCATTTGATTGAGGTGTATGTATGCTTTAAAAATATCTCGCTCCATTTCCTCATTTGACTTCTCGGTAACAACATCTTCTGAAACATTGTCAAAAACATATTCAAAAAACAAAAGACTACTGCCAACATATGGAATCTCATAATCGGCTACATCGTATTCAGCCTCTTCGACATAGTTCAATAAGTTTTTATACGTTTCTTGGGCAAAATCTCGGTTTCCTTGAGAAAAGAACATATTCATAAAAGCGACCACATCACTGTACTTAGACTTTTCTGTGTCAAACCCCAGAAAGTGAGAGCCTGTTTTCAACAAGGTATCACGACTTATCCCACTCAGGTAGTCATCCAAGGTTTTTCGCTCTTCATTTTGGAAACAAGCTTCGAATGTTACACCTAACTTAAATCGCATCTGTTTTATCATAAATATTCACTAAAACTTCTTCATCAACTTCTTTCTCTGTAATGTGTGTCCACAATTTGGCATAGTTAATAACTTTACCTTCATAGCCCACCTGCTTCAAAAGCAATACACCAATTAGAAAATGAAGCCTAAGACTAAGATGCAGGGCATCTTTGAATCTTTGGTCTTCACTTTCCAATTTTAAAAAACTTCCATGCAGATAAGAATTTCGTAATTTGATTACTTTCTTCTGTTCATCACTCAATTCATAACCGATGATGTCGAAGGATCTTGCTAATTTGTCCGCATTGGGTGGACTGTTAAGTCTATCGATATTTTTAAATAGCACATCTATATTGATTTCTTCATCCGTCAATGCATTTTCAATTTTTTTATCTTGAATCAGTAACTTGATATCCTCAATCAAATCATTTGCTATTTTTTTGTCTTTTATTGGATTTAGTCTTTTTGAATCATTTTTTACAGTACGTGCCAAGTAGCTTGTAATGGCTTCCAATGCTATATAGTAATTAGGTATCCTAATTTCTAAGGTTGCTGTATGGCCGAGAATATATAGTAAAGCTGCCCTCTGTAATTTCTCTTCTTTATAAAATAACGTAACAAGTTTAGAAAACACCGCCGCAGAAACATCGACTACACCTTCATAAATCTTTTCTTTTTGAGCTTCGGATATCATTCCTCTTTCATCCCTCTCAAAATCTTCATCAACCAATCTAACTGAGTAAGGATTTGTAGTTATAAGTGGCTGGTTAGAAAACACTGAGGTGCGCATCGAGGTAAACTCTACATATACTGGTTCTTCAAATGTTTCGTGGTCATAGGCGAACACAAAACATTCGTTAAGCACCAAATCCCCTCTTAAAAAACCAATGGCCAGCAAAATGTTGTAGCAGTACTTCTGAAATTTTATTTCAGTAACCGGCTCCAAGCAATCCATCAAAAAATAGTAGTTCTCTTCCCGTTTGCGACTCAACAGGTCAAAATCACAACCCTCAACATTGCAGACAAACATTGTAGACCAGCCTTTTCCCACTGAATAAAATGTTTTCTGAAAATCTTTTAAATCCAATTTCTCCTTGGGACCGACAGGAACCACACATCGATAGAATTTTTTTTCGTTTTCTCCTAGAACTTCCCCAATTGTAAAACCGTTGATTACCCCTTTCGAAAGCTTAATGGAATCCTCTATGTAATTTATATGATTCACAAAATAGTTACTGCCCTTTAGATACAGCGTGTGGTGCTCATTTACCAAATTGAAGGAATAAGAACGTTCAAACTGAATTTCTTTGTGCGTCTGCAAACCTTTGGGAATTATGGAAGTGGTTTCAAACTCATATTCGCCATCACCTTTGGTAATCGCAAGAGCTCTTCCATGTAAATGGTGCCCAGGTGCTTCAAAGACATAAGTGTGGTCTTCCGTAAGATTTTCGACTAAGTCTAAAGTCTGTTTGAAATATTTTGTTTTTAGGTTTTCCATCTTTATAACCCGTATCAATCCTTAAGAGTTGTTAAAACTATTTAATATAGTCTTTTTGTATAAGTATTTGACAAGTTTAATTTTGATGGCATTGCAACATAAGAATCTTAATTGAGGTTATGTATTCATTAACAATTATGAAAGAACTGAATAAATAATAGAACTTGATACCAAACGAAATCAAAAAGTTGGATTTATTATTCTCCCTCCAGAAAACCAAAAATGTTGTACCTATGTTGTACCCAAACAAAAAAACCTCTCAAAATTGAGAGGTTTTATGACTGCAAATTTGCAGTTGAAAAAGTGCGGGCGGGGAGACTCGAACTCCCACACCTCGCGGCACCAGATCCTAAGTCTGGCGTGTCTACCAATTCCACCACGCCCGCTTTTTCAATATTTTAAGAACTTTTATTTGGTTTAATCCTAAGTCTAGCGTGTCTACCAATTCCACCACGCCTGCATTTATCCCGATTATTATCGGGATGCAAATATAAAGTAATTTTTCAATTTTAAAATACTTAGCCAATAAAAAGTTCTTTTTTGTAAATTTAGCCTTCAATTAAACCAAAACATGCAAGATATTTCGGAGTACCTAGTTAAAAACAAAGAACGTTTTATCAATGAGTTGATCCACCTTTTAAAGATACCCTCAGTAAGCGCCGACCCAGCATATTCCCAGGATGTTATCAATGCTTCCGAAGCCGTTAAGGCTTCACTTTTGGAAGCTGGTTGCGACACAGCAGAAATATGTGAAACCAATGGTTATCCCATTGTCTACGGGGAAAAAATAATAAATCCGGAATTGCCCACCGTTTTGGTTTATGGCCATTATGACGTTCAACCAGCAGACCCCATAGACCTTTGGAACTCTCCTCCATTTGAGCCGGTTATCAAACCCACCGACGTACACCCTGAAGGAGCCATCTTTGCCAGAGGCGCCTGCGATGACAAGGGACAAATGTATATGCACGTAAAGGCTCTGGAATTTATGGTACAAACCAACCAATTGCCCTGTAACGTGAAATTTATGATAGAAGGGGAAGAGGAAGTGGGAAGTGAGAATTTGGGCACCTTTGTAGCGGAAAACAAAGAAAAACTAGCCAATGATATCATCTTAATTTCAGATACCGGCATGATAGCCAATAATGTACCTTCCATAACCACCGGCCTACGTGGACTCAGTTATGTGGAAGTTGAAGTTACCGGACCCAATAGGGATCTTCACTCAGGTCTATACGGTGGCGCAGTGGCTAATCCCATCAATGTTTTGACCAAAATGATTGCCTCACTCCACGACGAAAACAACCACATTACCATCCCCGGATTCTATGATAAGGTAGAAGAACTCTCCATGGAAGAACGTGCAGAAATGGCCAAGGCCCCTTTTAGCTTGGAAAACTACAAAAGAGCCCTGGACATAAAGGCTGTCTATGGAGAAAAAGGTTATACCACCAACGAACGTAACTCCATTAGACCTACCTTGGACGTTAACGGAATTTGGGGTGGCTATACCGGTGCGGGAGCCAAAACCGTTATCCCCAGTAAGGCGTACGCCAAAATTTCAATGCGCCTGGTGCCACACCAGGATTGGAAGGAAATAACCGAGTTGTTCAAAACCCATTTTGAAAGTCTGGCCCCGGACGGAGTCACCATTAAGGTTACTCCCCATCACGGTGGCCAAGGGTATGTAACACCTATAGACAACAATGCCTATAAAGCCGCTTCAAAAGCCTATGAAACCACTTTTGGCAAAACCCCCATACCCCAGCGTAGTGGTGGTAGCATCCCAATTGTATCCCTTTTCGAGAAGGAATTGAAAAGCAAGACCATTCTCATGGGCTTCGGTCTGGACAGCGACGCTATACATTCGCCCAACGAGCATTTTGGCGTTTGGAACTACCTAAAAGGTATAGAGACCATTCCATATTTCTATCAATATTTTGCGGAATTATCAGAATAAACTGGATTTTTCTTTGCTCGGCGTTCCCCTACGGGTCGCTCTTTCCGCTATATCTTTTTTGGCCACATCCGGACATGGCAAACGGATACCTACAAGGTTTTGGAAACCTTGCAGGATTCAAGCCAAAAAAGGATGCCGCTGCAATAGCTAACGCAAAAATCAATTAACGATAACGCCCTGTTTCTCCAACACTTAAATAGAGTAGGTTGTTTCTCGAATATTAGGGGCACCAATTCTATTTAATGTACTATTAAAAATGGCTCCCCACCCTGGACAGGGAGGGGTGGATTCTTTACCGACAACGAGGCGGGAAAGAAGACGGGGCGGGTAGAGAGCGATTAATACTAATGGGAGACTAAATAGCCACATCACAATAGCGTCTGGATACACACTACCCCTTCCACCACCCCCTACATGGGGAAGGAGCTTCCCTGCCCAACACATCATTAGGCAGTCCTACAAGGTTTTCCCAACTTTGTAGGACTAAATCCATCACCCAACGGAGATACCTACAAGGTTAAAAAAAACCTTGCAGGATCTGGGACAGGCGGATAAAAGCAAAGAAATGCCGCTGCAATAGCTAACGCAAATTCAATTTTCACCTCTACTAGCACAAAAATATCTCTACACTTGTAGA
Source organism: Arenibacter flavimaris (assembly GCF_030291335.1). Classification (NCBI taxonomy): domain Bacteria; kingdom Pseudomonadati; phylum Bacteroidota; class Flavobacteriia; order Flavobacteriales; family Flavobacteriaceae; genus Arenibacter; species Arenibacter flavimaris. Next base: position 112,479 of record NZ_JASWIM010000014.1, on the reverse strand, counting down.
ATTAATTTTTTTGTTCTATGTTTGTAGAACAATACCGATTATATAGACATGAAACTCTCAAAAACAGAAGAAGAATTAATGAACCACCTTTGGAGGCTGAACAAAGCTTTTATGAAGGATCTATTGGAAGCCTACCCTGAACCCAAACCCGCCACCACTACCGTAGCTACACTGCTAAAAAGGATGACGGACAAAGGTTTTGTTGGGTATACCTTATTGGGCAACACAAGGGAATACTATCCCTTGGTCAAAAAAAAGGATTATTTCTCCAAGCATTTAAACGGACTCATTAAAAACTTTTTCAATGATAGCGCCACACAATTCGCCTCCTTTTTCGCAAAAGAAACCAATTTGAGCAAGAAAGAGCTGGAAGAATTAAGAAACTTAATAGATACCCAAATTAAAAACAAATAGCCATGTGGATCTATCTTCTCAAATTTAGTGCCTGCCTTGCCATACTCCTGCTATTTTACAAGTTGGTGCTAGAAAAGGTCCATATTCATCATTTTAAAAGGTATTACCTCTTAATTTCATTTATAATCTCGCTGGGTATCCCGTTGATTACATTCACCCAGTACGTTAATGTTACTGTAGAACCTGTCCTATTTGCCCAAAACCCAACGTACAACGGCATCTATACAGAAGCACTTCCTCAAGATGGGTCCAACATCCTCCCACTTTTGTTATGGAGCCTTTATATGTTGGGTGTAATCCTATTCGGCCTTAAGTTTTTGGCCAACTTAAAATCATTGGTTAAAAGTATCAAGAACAACCCTGTACAAAAATCGGGACGAATTCAACATGTGCTGCTGCAAGAACTTATTGCTCCACACACGTTTTTTAGCTATATCTTTTTCAACCGAAAAGATTATGAAAGCCAAAAAATTTCGCAAGAAGTTTTTTGGCACGAGGAAACCCATGCCAACCAAAAGCATAGCCTGGATATCTTATTATTGGAACTGATTCAGATTGTCTTATGGTTTCATCCACTAATTTATTGGGCAAAGCATATGGTAAAACTGAACCATGAATTTTTAGCGGACCAGGCCGTTTTAAACAAAGGGGCTAGTATTCCCAACTATCAGAACTTAATATTGGCATTCTCATCAAATGCCGAAACACCACAATTGGCAAATGCCATTCATTATTCATCAATCAAAAAACGAATCGTCATCATGAAAACAAAAACATCAAAAAAAGCCATTGTGCTTAAGGGTTTGGTGCTTATCCCCTTAATAGCACTGTTGCTTTACAGTTTTAGTACTAAAGAAATTCTGGAAATTCAAAAAACCGAGAAAGCTACGGTCGTGGAGCACTACCCACAAGGAGTAATAGAACAGGAAAAAATTTATGACCCAAGAAATCAAAATATTCCAACACAAGAAATTTCCATAGCCATAAATAAAAAGGGACAGCTGTTGGTCAATACTGATTTGGTTTCACTCGAAGAATTAAATTCCCACTTACTTAAATACAACCAAGGCCTTACAAAAGAACAAAGAAGCCAAAGTGTTAGGGCTATAATTAAGGTAGAGAAAAAGACTCCTGACAATATCATAAAAAAAGTGGACGCCATTTTAATGGACTATGGTGTAGCCACTATTGATATTCAAGGACCTACGAAATCCTCAGATCAGCTTGGGGCCACCAAAACAGAAATACGGGAATTCAACACCCTCGCCAAAAAATACAACACCCAACCACAAGCAATGCGGGTCGTTCCGTTAAAAGACCTAAAGACTTTAGAAACAATTTACGGTCGTATGAGCGATGAGCAGAAACAGCAGGCCCTACCCTTTCCTGAATGTGCGCCTCCGCCTCCACCCAGTCCTGCACCTCCTACAGAACACGTTAAAGAAGACAATTCCCCGTCGCCCAATTTAAAGAGTAGCGACAATCAAAAAATAGATGCAACAAATAAGCCTTCTGTATATTATGGAAAATTGTACACTGTACCTCTGCCCCCTCCTGAAAAAAATCCAGATCCTGTGAAATACATAAAGGAATTGGCCGAAAAAGGAGCAACATTTTATATAGGCCCACATCAATACAAAACTGATGAAGCAATCGAATTGGTTAAAAAGAGTAAAGATCCCAACATTGATGTAAGTGATTACCCTATAGTAAGACTGGGTGGTTGTTGATGTTCTCATTCGCAATAAAACTAACGGTAGCCCCCACAAGGTTTTCCAAACCTTGTGGGACTAAATCCATCACCCAACACCATACCTACAAGGTTAAAAAAAACTTGCGGGATCAGAAACTAGCCCAAACAGGAAATCCGGAAAACAATCATGTCCCAACACCATACCTACAAGGTTAAAAAAACCTTGCAGGATCAGAAACTAGCCCAAACGGGAAATCCAGAAAACAATCATGTCCCAACACCATACCTACAAGGTTAAAAAAACCTTGCGGGATCAGAAACTAGCCCAAACGGGAAATCCAGAAAAACAATCATGTCCCAACACCATACCTACAAGGTTAAAAAAACCTTGCAGGATCAGGAACTAGCCCAAACGGGAAATCCAGAAAAACAATCATGTCCCAACACCATACCTACAAGGTTAAAAAAACCTTGCAGGATCAGGAACTAGCCCAACGGGAAATCCAGAAAAACAATCATGTCCCAACAGCATACCTACAAGGTTAAAAAAACCTTGCAGGATCAGAAACTAGCCCAAACGGGAAATCCAGAAAAACAATCATGTCCCAACAGCATACCTACAAGGTTAAAAAAACCTTGCAGGATTAGAACTAGCCCAAACGGGAAATCCAGAAAAACAATCATGTCCCAACAGCATACCTACAAGGTTAAAAAAAACCTTGCAGGATCAGAAACTAGCCCAAACAGGAAATCCGAAAAACAATCATGTCCCAACACCATACCTACAAGGTTAAAAAAACCTTGCAGGATCAGAAACTAGCCCAAACAGGAAATCCGGAAAACAATCATGTCCCAACACTATACCTACAAGGTTAAAAAAACCTTGCAGGATCAGAAACTAGCCCAAACAGGAAATCCAGAAAAACAATCATGTCCCAACACCATACCTACAAGGTTAAAAAAAAACTTGCGGGATCAGAAACTAGCCCAAACGGGAAATCCAGAAAAACAATCATGTCCCAACACCATACCTACAAGGTTAAAAAAACCTTGCAGGATCAGAAACTAGCCCAAACGGGAAATCCAGAAAAATAATCATGCCCCACCACTATACATATCGTCAACATTCCTTACTAAAAAAATGATATGAGTCCGCCTAAACAAAGACTATCCATTGTCCCTATAATTACACCCAATGAAGTGGTTTCATCAAAACACAATTAGGAATTGTTCTATTTTTTATGATAAATAATGTAACAATTCCCAGCCCTCTGCGTTCTAACTGGTATCGGATGTTTCCAAAAAACAGCTTTTTAAAAACATTGCCAAAAGCCAATTATGTGATTACATCGGATATTGAACATCAATCAAAATCAGAACACTATGTTACAGCAATTTTTTATTCTCTGCTCCGGAGCAGATTCCGATATTCTAAAAACCTGTTCTAAGGGAGAGCAAAACAAATATGCCGGAATCGGTGCCACGGTATTCTTTACTGCCCTCATGGCATTTATAGCTAGTGCCTATGCCCTTTTTACCGTCTTCGACAATGTCTACACGGCTATTTTCTTTGGCCTTATTTGGGGTCTGCTAATTTTTAATTTGGACCGATTTATAGTTTCTACCATAAAAAAGAACGATAGTTTTAAGAGCGAATTTTTACAAGCTACGCCACGGATACTATTAGCCATCATAATCGCCATTGTTATTTCCAAACCCTTGGAAATGAAAATTTTTGAAAAGGAGATCAATCAAGTGTTACTTGAAGAAAAAAATACGATGACTCTAGCCAATAAAGAGCAAATCGCAACCCAATATACCCCACAAATTGAAAAGCTAACATCCGATATTTTGGGCTTAAAAAATGAAATAGCGACAAAAGAAGCCGAAACCAATGCCCTTTACGACACCTATATTTCTGAAGCCGAGGGTACCGCAGGCACCAAATTATTGGGCAAAGGCCCGGTGTACAAGGAAAAACGGGATAAACACGACGCTGCACTAACAGAACTTCAATCCCTAAAACAAACCAACGCCGACAAAATTTCAGCCTTGGAAGCGCAGATTGAAGCCTTAAATCTTGAATATGCCGATCAAATAACAACCACACAACCCATCATTGATGGTTTCGACGGACTTATGGCGCGCATAAATGCCTTGGAAAGACTACCTTGGATGCCTTCCTTTTTTATATTTCTATTGTTCTTGGCCATAGAAACATCGCCCATAATAGCTAAATTACTATCCCCAAAAGGGTCTTATGATTACAAATTGGAAGATGAAGAAAGTGCCGTTAGGACCTGGGCCACCCAAAAAGTTGGTCAACGCGAAAAAGTATTGGAAACAGATACACAATTAAACAATAAAATTTACAGTGAAATAGCCAAGGAAGAAGAAATATACAAATACAAAAAACAAAAGGCCGAGGAATTACTAAGGCTTCAGGCCAATGCCTTTCATGAAGCACAAATAAAGAGTTTATAGAGCATCGATCCAATATTCCACGGCGCTTCTTAACTTAAAAAAACAAAAAGCCATCAACCTATCGATTACATTCTTTAGGACAATGAGACTAGGGACAGTCCCCTGTTAATTCCCCCACATCCTAGCCCAAAGGGCCAAAAGGAGCTTTTTGGCATCCCTTTTTAATTTTGGACTTTCTTGAACCAAGATCGCCCCATCCTTCTGGATCAATTTATAATTAAAGGCAAATTGGGATTCATTGGAATCCAAGCTCATCAACCCGAATCGCAGGTCATTAAAAAACAGCTGTCCGTTTACCTCATTAATGGTATACCAACCTTGCGTAATTTTTTTAAGCCGTTGTATCTTATCGCTTTCGGGCAGGCCTTCCAATAGGTCGTGGTTTTTTGGATAGCGACTAAAATGAACGGGCTTATTATCAAAAAAAGAGTAGTTCCCTATTAGATAGGCATCCCCAGTATCCACATTGGCTGACCATAGAACAGTATTAAAGGGTGACGGTCTCACATCCATTTCATCATATGCTATCCCTTGTGCGTTCAGACTATCTGTAATCTTTTTAAATGCAATTCCCTTCAGTACCAAAGTCAGTCCCAAATAGGCACTACTAACCATCAACCCCATAGCATTATAACGACCACGCCTTGGCGAATCGCGCTTTTGTCGCAGGGCCATTATGAGAAATGCCAAAAAGGGCAACGTATATAGAGGGTCAATCACAAATATATTCTGAAAAGCTATCCTAAGATCAAAAGGCCAAAAAAGTTGGGTCCCCCATGTGGTAAAGGCATCCAAAACGGGATGGGTAAAAAGTCCCCAAAAGAACAACCATGACCAATCTTTCCAAGTGGCAGGCCCCTTGCTTTCCAATTTAAAAACCAACCAACCGAAGATAGGAGCGAAAATTATGGAAAAGAAGATGGAGTGGGTAAGCCCTCTATGCCATTCTATTGCGGTAACCGTATCAGTAACATAGTTGGCCAAAACATCCAAATCCGGTATGGTCCCGGCAATAGCTCCATAAAGCATGGCCTTATTGCCTACTTTCCTGCCTAAAACCGCTTCTCCAACTGCGGCACCCAATACTATCTGCGTTAGCGAATCCATCCTTATTATTTATACAAAAAGACCAAGCCCCCAATCCAAACCATAGTGATTATTCCACTATCTCCATTTTCTTCAAAAGAAAGGAAGCATTCATATTCTTACATATGCCTGTTTTAAAGGTATAGTCAAAATTAAGTTCATTATTGATGATTTCAGCATCAAAATAGTAGTTTTTAACCTGTGGCAACACCTCTGAAACTTCACATAAACTTAAATCATGGGTCGCTATAATCCCTGTAGATTTTGAGGCTACCAACTTTTCAACAAACTTCCGAGAACCAATAGCCTTATCCATGCTGTTGGTTCCTTTTAATATTTCATCCAAAACAATAAAATATTTGTCGTTCTGAATTTCATCCACAATAAACTTCAAGCGTTTCAATTCAGAAAAGAAATAAGATTCATCATCCGTTAGGGAATCGGTAGTCCGCATACTGGTAATTAATTTGATCGGTGAATACTCGGCTTCAGTTGCGCAAACAGGCAGCCCTACATTGGCCATGACAATTTGCAGGGAAACCGTTCTTAAAAAGGTACTTTTCCCGGCCATATTGGCTCCGGTAACAATAAAAAACTGCTCCCTAAGGATTGTTATATCATTGGGAACCGCTTTTTGGGGATCCAACAAAGGATGCGACGCCTCAATCGATTTTAATATAACCTCATTATCCACCAACTTGGGATAGCTATAATTGGGGTGATTATGGGCGAAATTTCCCAAACTATTAAAAGCATCAAAAAAAGCTATGGCGTTAAACCACTGTTCCACCTTTGGCCCGTGTTTATCTATCCACCGTTCTATCCTATATGCCTGTAGCAGGTCCCAAAGAAAAAATCCGTTCCCTAACAAGGCAAAAAACATATTATTCCTTTGATCCAAAGCGCCGAGAATTTCTGAGAATTCCTTTAACACTTTTGAGGCCAACTCTTTCTGGGAGACCACAGAATTCCTCTTTTCCCTTAAAAGATCGGAGGTAAATTCCTGTTCCTCTATCTCTAGAATCAATTTTTGATATTGCTGAAAGGTGCTTTGTACCCTATTGGCATCCGAAGCCAGTTTAGAAGTGCTTTTTAGGTAAAAACCACTCAATAACAAACCCGCCAATAGTATTATGAAAATTGGGTAACCGGGTAATAGCCCCAATAAGTATCCTCCAATTAAAATCAGGGAAACCAAAGAAAAAGCATAGGATACAAAACGCATCACCTTGGGAACGTATGCCTTATACCCAGAAAGCCAAGAAACTATGGTCTTGGTACTGATATCAGTTTTTACCAGGCTAGCTATTGCAGAAAATTCCTGTCTCCAGTCGGGTAATTTGGATAATTCTTCCACAGCCTTCTGCTTGTCGGCAATATTGGCCAAATTATTGGACAATAGCATCTCCGCCAACATATCGCTACCTTGGAGCAAGGCGGTACGATTACTATACTGATAGAAAGACCCTTTTCCGAACAGGTCAATGTCCTGGGCAAAAAAATGGGTGGGATCCTTATATTCCGAACCATCGGGAAGGTGATGAAAATTGCGTTCCAACACCTTAATTTCCGTTTCATTAATTTTTACAAGGGCCAACAATTTGTCCCGTTTGTATTGTAGATCCGTATGTTTGGAAACCAGATATAAAAATAGGCCGATAGCGACTATAACAATCCCTATAACCAATTTGGTCTCCCCAAAAAAAAGGTAGGTAAGGCTGGCAGCCACAAGAAAAACGATCAATCTGATGGTACTGGATAAGGCCAATTGTCCTTTCACCTGCCCCAACAATCCGGTATGCAGTTCAACTCTGTGTCTATAAAATGTTTTTAGGTTATCCATTTAGGAATTTGAAATGTAAATTATGCAAATGTAGTTAATCCAAAGTCTTAAGTTGGGCCTGTAGCTTTTTTGTCAGACCGGCAACGACCAGATCATAGGAATGGTCTATCAAATCCCGGACCAAAGTAGGATCCAAGGACTCTAGATAAAGGGTATTCCAATGTACTTTGCTCATATGGTACCCAGCAGTGATTTTTCCTTCATATGTCTCCCGTAATTCAATGGCCCTTTCCGGATCGCATTTTAAATTAGCCTGGGACGGAATCCTTTCCAAGGGCACAAGGGCAAACATTTTCCCCATTACCTTAAACACCAAGGTACTGGCGTCAAAAGGAAATTCTTCCGTAACCCCCTTTTTATGAATGCAATGCTCTCTAAATTCCTCTATATTCATAGTATCAATTCCATTGAATCACACATGGACCAGCTCTTTTAAACTATTCCATGTTATTCTGCATTTTACTACTTCCTGGTCTCCGATATCGTTTCCTACCACGGTTTCACAATTAACTCCCCCTAAACGCTCATAGAACCCTAGAGCACTTATATTGTTCTTCAGCACCCATAAGTACATTTTGGCAGTGGGATTATCCCTTAGAACTTCTTGTGCCACCAAACTGATTAAGTGTTTGCCAATTCCTTGGCCTTTTGCTGATCCTGAAACATGCAAGTTGTCCAAAAGGGCGCCGAATTGGTCATTATCGTCCTTAAAAGTACAAGCAAAACCACAGATTTCCCCGTTCTGTTCGGCAACCAAGACAAATTGATTGATAGAAGGGTTGGTTAGTCTAACCTTCCAAACCTTTTCTCTTTCGGATGCTGCTTCCACATCCAAAAAATGATCACTAAAATCGCCCCTGTAATGCTGTTGCCAACTTTTTACATGCAATTCCGCGATCTTTTTAAAATCACTGGGATTCGCCTCCCTATAAGTAATCATAAAACAACCCTAGATCCCCATGGAATCGTATACAATAACCTTAGTCCATAAATTGCTCGATTCCGCAACAAATAGGTTGTGGGCTTCCTCTGTCTGATATTTTGTCTGTGCGTCTGCCGACTCAAAGGAAACTACCAAAGAATAGGTAAAGGACCCGTCCACAACATCGCGGGTGGCCTTGGGTGGAACCCCCACAAACTTGGTCTTGGCATATTTGGAATCCCGCATAAACTTCATGATGGAGGTTTCAAAAGCCTTTCTATCCTCAACATTATCAGGGTTCTTTAACCAAAAATAAACGGTGTGTACAAAATTGGAATCAAAGTTCTTCATATCTTCCTTGTTTTAACCATAATTACATACGGCCATTGTTAAAAATATTACGGTAAATTATAGTGTCAATAATTTTGAATATTGTTTGAATCTGTCCCAAATTTCCCAGTATTTGGATAGATTTTTCATCTGCTAAAATAAAAAACAATTATCCAATTTGTGCCTTTTGGATAAAAGGAAATTAATCCTCCAAGAATTGCTTCTTTCTATTGCTTAATTCCAAGGCGGAATAATCCAGTTTCCAACCTATGGTCTCTACAATCTTTTCAATTAAAAGCACCGCCTCCAAAGCCTCCTTATTTGCAGTATCCATCAAACCGCTTTGGGGAATCTTATCCCTTATATGTTGCTTTGCCTCCATATTCAGTGAGGTAAGATCCGTTGGAGTAAAGGAATTGAAAAGTCCGTTTTGAATGTCATAAAACTGTAGTTCCGGGGAAATGGACAAAATTTCAGGTTGTGGAAAATTGGTAAGGATAATTCTTCTCTTATCGTTATCCGCGTACATTTGCAACTTCTTAAGGTCAAAACCAATATGTGCCTTGGCGTTGATGATGATCAAGGCTTTCTTTTTGCTGCTTACCAAGCTAAGAAAACGCTCCTTGGTGTTTTCGTACCGATAAATTTCGGCAAAATCACCTTCCACCGTTATTAACTTGCATACGCTTTTTATCTTATCCAACAGAATGGTCGACTGATGTTCCGTAAGTTCCTTGCTCCTCTTTTTGCGAAAAAAGGAAAACACCCAGTACATGGTAATGGCCCCGAGAATAAGGCCTAAAAAAAGTTCCAATATATCACTCATCTCCCTTACCTATTTGTTCTAAGTGGGTATATTTAAACCCCTTGTTATATTTAAGTCCATAGCCAAATATCCTGTCCATGGAAGCATGCGAAAATAGGATGATTCCCATTAACTGACACAAAGGTAATGAAAGATAAATCCCCAAAAAATAAATAGCGATGGCCAAACCCTTATGATGAAATACATTATACCCAATGGCACCAACCCTATTTCCCATAAGATATCCCAGCATCCCAATATCGGGAGCCAAAATCAGAAATATAAACCACCACCAACTATAATCCAACAAACTAAAAAGATATAATCCTAGACAGAACATCAATAGTTCCTCTATTTTTAAAAGTAACCGCATACCGCAAATTATTATTCTTCTATTAAATACAAAACAGGCCTACTGGGGCTGGCATCATTTTCAAATGATGCCAACTGAAGGTTCAAGAAATATTTTCCATCCTTAATGGAGTTTGCCACAAATATAAACTCGGTTATTGTAGCTTCCAAACGATGTTTTCCATCATAATTCCAAAAAGTTTTATGCGCCAATAAAGTACCCCCATCCTTTTCCTTATCCACGGAAGGAAGATCTATCAACAAATGCTCCACTCCCTTATCCACCAATAACTGTGCTGCCGATTCCAATAAATATGGGGGGTTTGTATTGGCATATTGCCTAGTCATTTTATCCCTTAGGTTTGGTATGGTCCGGATGATTACTGCCTCCCTATTTTTATTGCCCAAGGCATACTGCAATTGCTTTTTGGAGATTACAAAATCGCCGTTTATTTTTTCCGGAGCTATGGTAATCACCTCGGCCATAAAAAAGAATTTGGAAAGACTTGTATTTACCGAGTTAAACTCTTCGGTAATATGTCCGATACATTCAGTATGGGTGCCATGGGCATGGGGATTAAAACAAATATCATTGAAATTTACCGAAGCCCCTTCGGACACCTTTCCAACAAAATCGCCCTCGCTATGAGGCTGAATTTTTGGAGCATCAACATACCATGCATTGACATTGGTACTTCTACCGGTGATAGGAATGGAGATATCCAAAGGTTTGGACAGGTCTATGGTGTAATTTTTTGTGTTGTGTTTTATAATTGTTTTCATGTTCAATTGGCACTATACCCGCCTTGGAAACAGGTGTCTATTTGCTATCAAATCTAACCATAAATAAATCTGCGGCAATCCCATCACTCAAAAATTTGCCTTTTTTTGAGACCAGTAAATTCCCATTCTCCATATAAAGCAGTCCATCTGCAATTCTTTTGTCGGCCCCTTGCACCAAATACGAAAGATATTCCGTTCCGAAGTCGGACTCTATCCTATCCAAGGAAACTCCCCATATGGTCCGCAATCCGGTCATGATATATTCGTTGTAACGATCCGTTATGGACAACGTTTCCACTTCCATAGGCAGTTGGTTTAGAGCCAATGCTTTTATATATTTTGCATTGTTACTAATATTCCACCCTCTTCTAATCCCGTCATAGGAATGGGCAGAGGGACCAATGCCAAGATATTTTTTTCCTTGCCAATAAGCCGTGTTGTTCCTAGAAAAGTAAGCAGGTTTTCCAAAATTGGAAATTTCATAGTTTACGAAACCCTCTTCTTCCAATTTCCGGACCAAAATATGGAAATGGGCTTCTGCCAATTCATCATCAACGGGCGGGATTAGTCCTTTCTCTATAAAAGTCTTTAAGGCTGTTTTGGGTTCTACGGTAAGGGCATAACTGGAAATGTGGGGTACGCCAAAGTCCAAGGCCTTTTCTATGTTGGAAATCCATCTTTCATTGGTCATTCCGGGAATGCCATAAATTAGATCGATGGATATGTTATCAAAATATTTTATTGCAAGCCCAATACAATCCTCCGCTTCTTTAGCATTGTGTGCCCTATTCATCATTTTCAAATCCTCCCCAAAAAAAGATTGAATACCAATACTCAGTCTATTGATTGGAGATCGGGCCAATTCCATTATTTTATCCAAGGACAAATCATCCGGATTGGCCTCCAAGGTTATTTCAGGATCAGCTACTACGGTATAATTACTATAAACTGCCCCGATTATCAGGTCTATTTCGGCCGTATCCAATACCGATGGCGTTCCGCCCCCAAAGTAAATGGTCTGTACCACCTCATCCTTAAATTCTTCCTTTCTAAGAACCAGTTCCTTAATCAGCGCCGATATCATTGCCTCCTTCTTCCCCATATTGGTGGAAAAATGAAAATCGCAATAATGGCACGCCTGCTTGCAAAAAGGAATATGTATGTAAATGCCGCTCATTTTTTCAGTGGTCAGTGGTCAGTGGTCAGTGGTCAGTGGTCAGTAAAATTAACCTATTTGGAACCAAACTTATCGGGGTTATTGATCATAAAATAAATTAGCTTCCCAATTTCCTGACTTTCACTTACCATCTCATCGAATATTTCCTTTTTTATATATTGGCATTCCATGGCATATTCCATCCATACTAGGGTTTCTAAATTCTCAGCATCGCTAGCGGTTAATTTATTGATGAAATATTTAGGATAAAGTCGCTTAGCATAAGATTCGGCAATATTAGCTGAAACACTTCTGGAAGATCTTCTTATTTGATCGGTCAAGGAATACCTTTCTTCTTTTGGAAAGGATTTGGAAATTTCATAAATCCTCATTGCCAAGGCAAAAGATTTTTTATAGGCCAATAAATCTTGAAATCTCATAACTACTGATTATTGTTCAATACATCAAAAATAAGTCTTCGAATTAATTGGCAAATAGGTCTGATCAGAATTTTAACTGTTGGCTCTTACCATACTGTTTACTCATTACTGATTACTGTTCACTATATATCGGCTAAAGGATTACTATCTGTTCCCATACAAAGTATTGGTAATTGGTAATTGATTATTGTTTCTTGATTTTGTCACCGTTCTGTTTCACAAAAGCATCCCAACCACTATAGCTTTTGCCAACTTCTATTCGGCCTTCGTTATAAAAGTGGCATACAGCAGCTGCCAAGCCATCGGTACTGTCCAGGTTTTTGGGGAGCGACTTTAGTCCCAACACACTTTGAAGCATTTTGGCCACCTGTTCCTTACTGGCGTTACCGTTTCCGGTAATGGCCATTTTAATCTTTTTAGGCAGGTACTCGGTGATGGGGATCTGGCGCGATAAGCCAGCGGCCATGGCTACGCCCTGGGCCCTACCCAACTTGAGCATGGATTGAACATTCTTTCCAAAAAAAGGGGCCTCAATGGCGATTTCATCCGGGTGGTAGGTATCGATCAGTTCTATGGTGCGCTCAAATATGAGTTTTAGCTTGGTATAAGGGTCGTCATATTTCTTGAGCAAGAGCTCGTTCATCTGAAGAAACTCCATCTTTTTGTTCACCACCTTGATTAGGCCAAAGCCCATAATGGTAGTCCCAGGATCAATACCCAATATTATCTTTTCGTTTGCCAATGATGGAATTATTTTAGGTTTTACCGTTATTTAGAATTCACAATAATAGGAATCCTGAATTTTGAGGATACGGGCACCCCTCTTTTTAGGGCTGGCGATAACGGGGGCAGGCCTTTTAGACTTTGGGTGATGATAGTGCGAAATTCTGGGATCTGATTTTCAATATCCTCGTTACGCTGCACTTCCAAGACGGATATTTCCCCTTGATAATCCACTAAAAAATCTACGTATATGTTGGTATTGACATCGGACACGAACTGAAATTCAAAATCCTCCAAAGTCTCCGTGTATTGGTCCAAAAGGGTATTCTGAAAACAATCCAATTGTTCCGCCTTATCCATCATTTCATCACAATTGTCAAATAGTGGATAACGATCTACCTCGTTGAAATTTATATTGCGCATTTCCTCATTTACCAATTCTTGGGTTCTTTCTTCCTTAGAAGTAAACCAGTCGCAAGAGGTAAAAAGACAAAAACAAGCCAAAACCGCAACTTTCCTCATGTATGCCAGATTCTGGGCGGAAATTACAATTTTTTGATCAATTTAAGGGGTTTCCATATGAATTTCCTCCTTTAGTTTCATTATCCTTTTTGAGGTGAATTCCGAAAAGTAATCTCCTTTACCACCAAATTGCTCCTGATATTCCTGATAGCATTTTAAGGACATTTTGGGATTTTTGTAGTATTGATCGGTTAATAGGCAAACTTCATATTTATATAAATACCCTGTTGGATCTTCCATAAAAGCCTTTTTATAATATTCGATCGCCAATTTTAAATTGTTTTGCTCCACTGCAAGTCTTGCCAAGGCATTATACTCCTTGTCCAACACCACCTTCTGAACTTCAATAGATTTTTTAATATAAATATTGGCACTATCCAGTTGCTGCAATTTTGCAAATGCACTTCCCATGCCGTAAAGTGCAATTGGGTTCTCTTCATCAAAAGTTAAAAGATTTTCATAGGCTTTTTTTGCCTTCTCGAACTTACCCAAGGCAAAATAAGAATACCCCATTTTTTCAAAAATGTATTCCTTATACTCTCCCAAGTCAACCAGACGTTCAAATAAAGGTAAAGCAAGCCATAGCAAATTATCATTGTAGTTGGCTAGGGCCTTTAGATTGATCAAGCTCACATCGTTTTCGTAAAAATGCAATCCTTTATCCACATATTTCAGAACTGAGTCCCGTTCCCTTTGTAATAAATAATATTTCCCTAATTGAAACAAACTGCGCAAATGGGTGTTATCAACCTTTACCGAGTGCTTGTAGGCAGCAATACTCTCGGGAAAAAGATTTAATTCCTTTAAGGACTCCCCTAGATAGTAGAAGTATTCAGGGTTAGGATTCTTTCCATGTACTAATTGAGAAAAGACCTCCTTGGCAAGAGCATGTTTCTTAAGTTTTAGATACAGCCTTCCAAGTTCATATGTTGCCAATTCTTGGAATTCGTTTTTCTGGACTATGTTTTCATACTGTGCCAGTGCCTTTTCGTAATTCCCTATAGCATTGTAGGCTCGGGCAATCTGTAATTGGGCATTTGGGCTTGCCACCTTGGCATATTCATTTATAGCCAAAGTGTAATTGCCAATAGCATAAAGGCTGTCGGCAACTGCCAAGACGGAGGATTGAGCTCCGGTCTTGACGAATAATAGCAGAAAAATAATCCTGAGAATTGTGGTCACTAATTTATTGTAATTTAAAGGTAATAGGAATGGAAAAGGGAATTTTCACCTCTTTTCCCTTATGCTTTCCACCTTTCATTTGAGGCAATAATGAAACAATTCGGGCCGCTTCATCCTCCAATAATTTGTCTGGACCGCGTAACCTTACATTGCCAATCCTTCCATCTTCGCCAATGGTGAACATTACATTTACTCGACCCTGAATACCCTTTTCCTGAGCTTCCTCAGGATAACTAAAATTCTTTCCTATATGTTTTTGCATCATGGTATTAAAACAGTCCCTTTTATTATCTGAATCCTCACATCCTGGAAATACAGGCACCTTGTCAACAAAGGCAAACGGAACCAGTCCGTTACCGTCATATTCATAGGTTTGAGGTGAAGTTTCTTCTTCCGAGCTGCGTTCCAGCCTAAAAGTAATCGGAATAGAAAAAGGTACCCGTACTTTTTCACCACGGTGTTCCCCAGGGGTCATTTGTGGCAACAAAGAGATAATACGGGCCGCTTCATCCTCCAATAATTTGTCTGGACCGCGCAACCTAACATTCCCAATGCTTCCATCTTCTTGGATAATGAACAGCACATTTACCCGTCCCTGAATGCCAATTTCCTGGGCTTGTTCGGGATATCTAAAATTCTTTCCAATGTGTTTTTGAATCATAGCATTAAAACAATCCCTTTTATTTTCAGCGTCTTCGCATCCAGGAAATATTGGCGCCTCATCTATTACTGTAAAGGGGATATCTATAGATGATTGCAATTTCATATCCCCTTTCTCTTCAATTTTACCTTCCTTCTCACAAGAGGTATAAACCAGCATCCCTAATATCATGGGAATTATTAGTAGATACTTTAGCCTCCAAACTCTTTTAGATTTTGATTTTTGTAACATGACGATTCGTTTTTTGATTAATGATGATTTAAAAAATTGATTGATGAAAGAAATATGTTGGGTCTGAAAGACCTGTGACAACAACATTTGATACTGCTCCGCTTTATGGGTCTTGGCCACTTTTGCATCGGCGATGAACTCGTGCAATTCAGAAACCCTATTTTGATATACGTAGACCAGGGGATTGAACCAGCCCAAAATGCGCATCAGTTCAAAGAACAACAGGTCCCAGCTATGCCTTTGTTCTATATGTACCAGCTCGTGCTGAATTATGCTTTGATGTTCCTTTTCCAACACCTGGTCCCCCAAGAAAATAGACCTGAAAAAAGAAAAGGCCATATTGCTGTTTCTTACCACTACCCTAGTGAAGTCTTTGAAATAACGGATTTCACCCTGACGTTTTAGTCGGTCTATTTGGAACAATTTGTAGGCAAACAGCAAGGCTGCAATTAACATTCCGCCGTAAAATATTATTTCGGTTGCAGAAAGATCAAAAGAAGTAGAATTTTCAGGAGCAACTACCACCCCTTCGGACATATCTATTCCCCATAAATACTCGGGATATACAAAATATTCAGAAGATACTGTAGTCTTAAAAGCCTCGATCTTTATCCATGGCAGCAAAAGGGATAATACAAAAGTCCCGATCAAGTACACCCTGTTCCACTGAAAAAAGGTCTCCCGTTTTAGGAACAGATCGTAAATGATCAAAAATAATAACTGGAAGGCCATGCATTCTAAAATGTACCGTATCATTCCTTCTCTTCCTTAATGTCCTTGAGTATCGATTCCAATTCAGAAAGGCTCATATCGTTCTTTTTCATAAAGAAGGACACCATACTTTTGAAGGAGCCCTGAAAATAGCCATCCACCAATTTGTTAATGGACTGGTTGCCGTAATCCGATTTCTTGATCAGCGGAAAATAAAGATAGCCCCTGCCCTCTTGCTCGTGGTCTACAAAACCTTTGCTCTCCAAGATGCGTACTATGGTGGAAACTGTATTGTACGCCGGTTTGGGCTCCGGGAGTTCGTCTATGATGGCGGCCACATTACATTTCTGCAACTGCCATAATACCTGCATTACTTCCTCTTCTGCCTTGGTTAATTGTTTCATTTAACTAACTTTTTAGTTGATCTACACAACAAATATAACTAAATATTTAGTTTAAACTAATTTTTTAGTTATAAAATTAAGTTGCATGTCAAATAGATGTTTAATTCCTATATTAAAAAAGCTACAAGTGCGACTTCTCATTCGGTGCAAAATGGCACCTCATTTCGAAGTGACTATCCCCAGTCATTTCGAACGAAGGTGAGAAATCACACAAGTAACTAAACCAAAACATCAATTGTGTGCACAAATTTTCAGCATTCAACTATAAAAAATGTGCTTTGATCAAAACCATTGTATGTGCGACTTCTCGGCGTCCCGAAAAGGGACTCTATCGAAGTGACTATCTCCAGTCATTTCGAACGAAGGTAAGAAATCACACAAGCAACCAACCTCATGTTTCCAAGCCAAGGTTTGTGTTTCTCTCCCCTTCCGGCTTCTCCTTCGTCGAACCCACCTTCCCCTGATTAGGGGAAGGAACATTATTTTTACATTTCATTGTGTGACATAAAACCATAAGTATAATCATCGTAAGCTCCTTCCCTTGGCTAAGGGAAGGTGGATTCTCGGCTAGCAGCCGAGGAGACGGAAGGGATTGTAAGCCTAAGTCCTTGGAAAAGCACATAATTTCCAATTGACAACTTAGGTTTGGATCGTCACTGAAATTGCCTGATGTTCAAGTGACTTGTACCTGTCCTTTCCCATCCATGTAACAATTCCTCCCTATCTTCGTCAAACAGAGAACGTATTCCGTCACCGGAATTCAAAAGATTAGTATGGATATTGCGCTATTGATTATCGGGTTTATTTTAATGTTTGTTGGAGTGCTGGGTAGTTTTCTACCGGTATTACCAGGAACGCCTATAAGTTGGGTAGGCCTGCTCCTACTTTACCTTACCAATGCCATTCCTGATGATTGGGTCTTCTTGGGAATTACCCTGGGCATTGCCTTAATGGTTTTTGCCTTGGATTATATTATTCCGGTTTGGGGAACCAAAAAATTTGGGGGAAGCAAATGGGGTATGATAGGCACCACCATTGGACTTTTAATAGCCTTAATATTTCCTGTTCTAGGGTTTTTTGGAATAATAATCTGGCCTTTTTTGGGAGCTTTGGCCGGGGAACTTATCAACAAGGCCGACCAAAAAACGGCCCTAAAGGCCGCTTTTGGTTCTTTTTTGGGTTTTTTAACCGGAACCTTCCTAAAATTTATGGTCACTATAATTTATTTGGGCCTCTTTATTTATAAGGCCTGGGAATATAAATCGGAATTATTTCCCTTTTTTAATTAACCACCATTACTTCATCCAGGTAACTTTTTCCTGCCATGGCCCCTTAACAACTTCAGGAATTTCTTCGTCATAATAGCCCATATAGAAAAAACCTAGGCACACCTCCCCGGAGTTCAACTCAAAAAAATCGTCCATATGTTTAATGAGGCCAGGGGAGCTCCAATAACTGCCAATCCCCATTTCGGTACAGCAAAGCCACATATTTTGAACCGCCATGGCCGTTGCAGCCACCTCTTCCCATTCGGGCAAACTTTCCAAGGGATCACGTTGCATACAAATAGCTATTACAGCCCCAGCCTTTTTAGGGTTTTGTATCAACTTTTCAACCTTAAACTGCTTTGGCTTGGGGTCGGTTTCCATGTATTTCAAAGAAAGGAACAACCCCAATTTTTCCTTGGATTCCCCTTGTAATACTTTAAAGCGCCAAGGTTCCGTTTTTTTGTGGGTAGGCGCAAAATTGGCCGCCTCCAGGACCTTCTCTATGATTTCCCTTTCAATAGGCCTGTCATTATATTGGGCTGGAAAAATAGACCGACGCCTCTTAATTATATCAAAAATCATAATCTCTCAATTTAAATTGTACAAACTAAGGCTTTTAAAGCCCTACTGCGATTGATTTAACAACAAATTAATACAATGGCGTAAAGCAGGGTTTCTATTGTCTTCCTTCCAACAAACGGATAGCACTGCCCTTTGCGGAATATTCTTAAGTTCTATAAACTTCACCTTCATCTGAAAGCCGTATTGCAAAGAAGTAGGTATTATAGCAATGCCCAAATTATTCTCCACCAACTTAAAAATGGTCTGGGCATGCACCGATTTATGGGAAACCTTGGGAGTAAAACCCGCATCCTCACAAATACTCATAACCGTGTCAAAGTACAAAGGACTATAATCTTGGGCGAACAAAATAAAATTCTCTGCCGCCAATTGCCCTACATCCCTAAATTCCCTGGTCAACATGGGATATAATTCCGGTAAAACCACGGAAAAGGTGTCCGTATAGACCGGCTGAATGTTTAGGCCCTGAGGGACACGGGACATACGTACAAAGCCCATATCCAATTTATCCTTTAAAATGGCATTTACTTGGGCATTGTTGGACAACTCCTCCAAAGTAGTCTGGATTCCTGGAAATTTGTCTTTTAACTTAATCAGAAGATTGGGTATCACTTCCTGCATGGCCGAACCCAAAAAACCTATCCGGACTTCACCAAAATTACCATCCCTAATATGCCCCAACTGCTTTTTGGTAACTTCCAAATGGTTTAGGATAAACTCAATTTCACTTTTGAGATATTCCCCCGCAGCCGTAAGACTTACCTTCTTCTTAGTTCGAACAAAAAGTTTTACGTCCAATATCTCCTCCATTTGTTTAATCTGTCTACTTAAGCCAGGCTGCGAGATAAAAAGCTTTTCCGCCGCTTTTCTATAGTGCAATTCTTCGGCCACTGCCAAAAAATAATTGAAATGTCGGATTTCTAATTGATAACCCATAGTTATTAAGTATGTATATTAATGGTATTGGTGATTATCAAACTTAATGAATAATTTTATATTGATAAAAATAATCCCATGTCTACTTCAAAAAAAACATTTTTTTTCGGGGAAGATTATCTTTCTGCAGGCCTCGCTCTAGGCCTTACTAGAGGAACGATCCACGGACAGATCTCAGAGAAAGCAAGAAAAAGGATTCGTGCCAGTAATAATGCCGTGGCATGTATTGTGGAAAGGGGAAAAGCTGTTTACGGAATCAATACCGGTTTTGGCCCCTTATGCACCACTAAAATCTCCAAAACCGAAACCAACATATTACAAAACAATATTCTGCAAAGCCATAGCGTAGGAGTTGGAGAGCCCATCGAAAACGAGATTGCCAAGTTGATGCTCGTTTTAAAGGTCCATTCCCTTGCCAAAGGTTGTTCAGGTATTGCTGAAGCCACCCTGGACCGTATATTATGGCATATAGATAACGATGCTATTCCAATAGTGCCCTCCCAAGGCTCTGTAGGGGCATCGGGTGACCTTGCCCCTTTATCCCATTTGTTTTTACCGCTAATTGGTATGGGAAAAGTTAGGTATATCAAAAAGGTGATTTCCACAGAGCAACTACATAAAATTTACGGCCTTCAACCTCTTGAATTGGGGCCCAAGGAGGGATTGGCGTTAATAAACGGTACGCAATTTATTGCTGCCCACGCCGTAATGGTCATTGACAAAATGTACGCTTGCCTTACCCATGCCGACATCATTGGTGCCATGATGATCGAAGGGTTACAGGCCAGTGTAAAACCATTTTATAAAGAGTTGCATGATCTACGTCCCTTTAAAGGCAATAGCCACGTGGCCGCAAAAATCCGTTTCCTATTGAAGGATTCGGAAATTATGCAAGATCATATAGATTGTGAAAAGGTACAGGATCCCTATTCGCTCAGATGCATTCCACAAGTCCACGGTGCTTCCAGAAATGCGTGGTTACATTTAAAGGAACTATTGGAGATAGAGTTAAATTCAGTTACGGACAACCCCATTATTATAGACGAGGACTTAACGATAAGTGGGGGCAATTTTCACGGACAGCCATTGGCCATGGCGCTGGACTATGTATGTTTGGCCACCTCTGAGCTTGGAAACATCTCGGACCGCCGTATTTATCTGGCCTTGGAAGGCAATAGCCCCGGGGTACCAAAATTATTGATGAAAGATACAGGAATCAATTCGGGCTATATGATCCTCCAATACACCACGGCGGCTTTGGCCAGTGAAAATAAGGGTTTGTGTTTTCCTGCCAGTGCGGATAGCATCCCAACTTCCCTAGGACAGGAAGACCATGTAAGTATGGGGTCCATCAGCGGTAGAAAGGCGATGCAGGTCTTAGAGAACGTTGAAAAAATATTGGCCATTGAACTCCTTACGACAGCACAGGCTTTCGAATTTAGAAAACCTATGAAATCAGGAGTCTTGTTGGATGAAGTCCATAAAACGATTCGTAAAAAAGTGGCCTTTGCCCATAAGGACAGGGTATTCTCGGATGACATTGAAAAGGGAATTGTAATAATTAAAAACCGTACGATAATACAGTCAATACGAAAAACAATGCAGCACCACAATCTAAAAATGGAAAGTCCATTCGAAGATGAATTTGAAAAATATTGAACAATAGTCATGCCCTCAGCTATAGTTAGTCTAATATAACCCATGGACAAAATAAAAAAATACACCCTAATAGGCCCCTTTAAGCAAATCTTGACGATGGTAGGTTTACCGTTAAAAGGAGCCCTATCCGATGAGCAATTGCCCATATTGGAAAATGGGGGCATTATTATGGCAGATGAAAAAATCCATGCCATAGGACCATATCCTGAAATTCAGGCGGAAGCAAACTACCTAAATGCTGAAATTATCCATATCCAATCCACAATGGTATGCCTTCCCGGGTTAATTGATGCCCACACCCATATCTGCTTCGGCGGTAGCAGGGCCAAAGACTATGCCCTCCGAAATTCCGGTAAAACCTATCTCGAAATTGCCATGGCCGGGGGTGGAATCTGGGATACGGTAACCGAGACAAGAATAGCCCTAACACCCTCACTAATTGAGGGTGTCAAGATAAGAGCGGATAGACATTTGGCACATGGAGTGACCACCATAGAAGTAAAAAGTGGCTATGGCCTTACGGTACAGGAAGAACTAAAAATGCTAAGGGCTATTGCTTCAACCAATAAACTATGCCAGCCCGACCTAATACCTACTTGCTTGGCTGCCCATATGGTCCCTAAAGACTACCAGGGAAGTCCATCCAATTATCTATTGGAAATAAGCAATACACTATTTCCGATAATAAAAAAGGAAAAATTGACGAATAGGATCGATGCCTTTCTGGAAGAAGGGGCATTTTCCCCTACTTTGATTGCCCCCTATTTTGACAAAGCAAAAGCCATGGGGTTCGATATCACTGTGCACGCAGACCAATTTTCTATTGGAGGTAGTGCCGTAGCGGTAAAATACAATGCCATCAGTGCCGATCATTTGGAAGCCAGTACAGAAACAGAAATTCAGCTTCTGGCCAAAAGCAATGTAGTGGCCACTGCCTTGCCGGGCGCCTCTTTGGGCTTGGGCTGCAACTATGCACCAGCCCGCCGACTATTGGATGCCGGGTCGGCCCTTGCCATCGCCAGTGATTGGAATCCAGGTTCCGCCCCAATGGGCAATTTAGCGATTCAGGCCGCGGTTCTGGGAGCCTTTGAAAAACTCTCCAATACTGAGGTACTGGCCGGAATAACCTTTAGGGCCGCAGCTGCTTTAAACCTAAAGGACCGCGGTACCCTAAAAAGTGGGTTATTGGCAGATCTCATTGCATTCCCAACCAAGGATTACCAAGAAATTCTTTACCAACAGGGAATGATGCCGCCTTCGCTTGTCTGCAAAAGAGGAAAATTGGTAGTACATAAACAATACCCTAAAAGAGACCTAAACCATGACGGAAGAGAACTTTAAAGCACAAATACTCCAGGGGATACCGAAAGAATTACCAGAAAAAAACGTCTTTCCCAAGAATACCAATAGAGCACCCAAACGCAGGGATATCCTTTCCTTGGAGGAGAAGAAATTGGCCATACGCAATGCCTTGCGTTATTTTCCTAAGGATTGGCACGAGATCCTTGGAAAAGAATTTGCCCAAGAATTGAATACTCTGGGCAGAATCTATATGCATCGCTTCAAACCCGATTACCCTCTTTATGCAAGACCAATAGATCATTATCCTGCAAAAACGGTTGAAGCTGCCTGTATAATGCTAATGATCCAAAACAATTTAGATCCCCAACTTGCACAACATCCAGAAGAACTCATAACCTATGGGGGCAATGGTGCCGTTTTTCAGAACTGGGCACAGTATCTCATTACCATGCAGTATTTGGCTACCATGACCAATGAGCAAACTTTGCATATTTATTCCGGGCATCCTATGGGACTATTTCCCTCTTCCAAAGAAGCACCAAGAGTAGTGGTTACCAACGGGATGATGGTCCCCAACTATTCCAAACAGGACGACTGGGAGAAGTATAATGCCCTTGGGGTTACACAATATGGACAAATGACGGCAGGATCCTATATGTACATAGGACCCCAAGGAATAGTCCACGGCACCACCATAACCGTACTGAACGCCTTTAGAAAAGTCTTGAAAAATAACGAATCGGCCAAAGGAAAAATATTTCTTACCTCGGGTTTAGGGGGGATGAGCGGGGCCCAGCCCAAGGCGGGTAATATTGCCGGCTGCATTACCATTTGTGCCGAGGTAAACAAAGTTGCCGCAGAAAAAAGATTCCAGCAAGCTTGGGTAGATCAGCTTTTGGAAGACTTGGACCAATTGGTTATACGAACTAGACAGGCCATACAACATCAAGAAGTTGTTTCCTTGGCATACATTGGCAACATTGTTGAAGTATGGGAAAGGTTTGACCAGGAAAAGATATTCGTTCATTTAGGATCCGATCAGACCTCCCTTCACAACCCCTGGTCAGGGGGCTATTATCCGGCTGGGCTGAGCTTTGAAGAATCCAATATTCTGATGCATAGGGAACCCAAAGTTTTTAAACAAAAAGTACAGGCCTCCTTAAGAAGACATGTTGACGCTATTAACAAACATACCGCCAAAGGGACTTACTTCTTTGATTATGGCAATGCTTTTTTATTAGAGGCATCTCGAGCGGGCGCAGATATAATGGCGGGCCATGGCAAAGATTTTAGATACCCATCTTATGTTCAAGACATCCTAGGCCCCTTGTGTTTCGATTACGGCTTTGGCCCCTTTAGATGGGTATGCACCTCAGGAGACCCCGTAGATTTACAAACGACCGATAAACTTGCACTGCAAACTTTGGAAAAAATTAGGCCTAACGCACCCTTCGAAATCCAACAGCAAATACAGGACAATATAAAATGGATCCGGGAAGCATCATCCAATAACTTGGTCGTAGGATCACAGGCCCGTATATTATATGCCGATGCAGAAGGTAGGTCTAAAATTGCCATGGCCTTTAACACCGCTATAAACACAGGAGAAATCAGTGCGCCTATTGTTTTGGGAAGGGACCACCATGACGTTGGGGGTACGGATTCCCCCTTTCGGGAAACGAGCAATATTTATGACGGTAGTAAGTTTACCGCAGACATGGCTGTCCACAATGTAGTTGGGGATAGTTTTAGGGGCGCTACCTGGGTTTCCCTTCACAACGGTGGCGGTGTAGGTTGGGGCGAAACCATCAACGGTGGTTTCGGTTTGGTGCTGGACGGTTCGAACGATGCTGCCAGACGCTTAAAAAGCATGCTTTTTTATGACGTAAACAATGGAATATCCCGAAGAAGTTGGGCAAGAAACAAGGAAGCATTATTTACAATAAAACGGGAAATGGCCCGTAGCCCGGAATTAAAGGTTACCTTGCCAAATATGGTTGAGGATGGATTGCTGGATTATTTATTTCAATAAAAATATTTTAAGCCTTTATTGCTTGCCGCATATGTCAGACAAGACAATACCGTAATTAAAATCCTACAAGCTACTAAATTGAGGCAAAAATAGATATCCATAATTTTAAATTTTACTTGGAATCATCTATTTTTATTCATTGAACAGCTCTTCATCCAGATATAAAAATGGCCCTAAAGACTGTTCCTCAATTTTGGAACAAACATTCGATAAATAAGTATATTTAAAACAATGATTCCCTGTCCAATCTGTAACCATCCCAAAACCAAATTAAAATACCAGCTTAAATTTAATGTACATGAATGTCCCAATTGCGGTTTTCAATTTTGTCCCGAGGCCACCTTTAATAAAAGTTTGGTTTCGGATTTAAATGAAGAAACCCGTGAAAAAGCACTTATCAATTTAAGGAAAGGGAATTTTCAACATATCATCGCTTCCATTAAAAAAAACAAGGACATTAAATCCAAAGGGCTGGAGGTAGGCCCGGGATATGGTTGGTTTTTGGAGGTCTGCCGGGATCATGGCATTGATTGCCTGGGCATTGAACCTGAAACCCGCTTCAATGAACAATATCTTAAAAAAGGCTTGGAAGTACAGAATGGCTTTTTTCTACAAGATCTACAAAAGGAATCACATTTTGATTTTATTGCCTATAATGATGTGATGGAACACCTACCCGATCTAAAAGGAATTATGGCGGCCAATTATGCTTTACTAAATCCGCAAGGCCTCTTGATCGTTAATTTACCGCAACAAGATGGTTTAATTTATTTCATTTCCAAAATAGCCTATCTATTTGGGGTAAAATCGTTGTTGGACAGAATGTGGCAATTTAATTTCCATAGCCCACATTTAAGCTATTTTACCCGAAAGACCTTGCTAAAATTGGCCCAGGACAACAATTTTGATGCTGTAGAATCATTTCCTTTAAAAACTATTAATCTATCCGAAATATCGGATAGGATAGAACAGGATGACCAACAAGGAACTTTTGCGAAGATGGCAACTAAAATAGGGGTGTTCCTAATGTTTCCATTATTACAAATTTTTCCGGACACCCGTTGTTTTATATTTAGAAAAAAATAATTGGGCATAAAAAATGAAGTTTCTTCCAAGCAACATATAAAATCAACAAGTCCGATGATTGAAGTATTGCTAAAAATTAAAAAATGGACAACCAAGTTTACCGGGTTTACCGAGGAGCACAATTCCTTTAGAGATCCGATATTTATACTACTAGGCCTTCTTTTTGTATTAACCCTCTTTGCTGCCTATTCCAATCATTTCCAAAATGGTTTTCATTTTGACGACAACCATACCATAGAGGAGAACAAGGCCATTAAAGAAGTAGATCCATTGGCATTTTTTACGGACGCAACAACCTTTAGCACCCTCCCCAGCAACAGGTCTTACCGACCCTATACCACACTTGAAAATGCCATTGATTACAAACTTGGAGGTGGCCTGGACCCTTTTGTATTTCATATCCACATTTTCGTTTTTTTTGTTTTGACCTGTGGCGTCCTTTGCCTTTTTGTTAAAAAACTTCTGGATAAGTTGGAATTCTCCAGATACAACCAGTTTTGGGGACTTCTGATAGCTGCCACTTTTGGCTTGTTGTGTGCCAATGCGGAAACTGTCAACTACATTATACAACGATCGGAAATTGTAGCTGGCTTCTATGTGCTATTGGGATTTGTAGCTTTCTTAAGTGGTGGGAAATGGCGAAAATGGCACCTTTACCTCATTTTTCCCTTTATAGGTTTCTTTTCCAAGGAAATGGCACTGGTTTTTTCACCGCTGCTTTTCCTATATCTTTTAATTTTTGAAGAGGAGGTAGATCTTTTACACTTCTACAGGACAAGGGAACTTAAAAAATGTATCCGCTCCTTTACAAAGGTGCTTCCGTCCTTTGTCCTAACACTGGCCTTTTTAATTTTCTATTTCAGCATGCTCCCGGAAACTTTTGCTCCCGGTGGTCCTAATCGTTACAATTATTTAATTACCCAGCCCTTGGTAATGTGCCACTATATTTTAACCTATTTTATACCTTACAACCTCTCTGCAGATACGGATTGGGTGGCATTTGAATCCATTACGGATTACAGGGCAATATTGGGCATTATAGGAATAGGCATATTAATTTTCTTTGCGCTGAAAACATCCAGTAAAAAGGAAACAAAATTATTTTCCTTTGGCCTTCTTTGGTTCTTCATCTCGCTCCTGCCCTCTTCCTCCGTACTTCCCTTTGCCGAGGTGCTTAACGACCACCGAAGCTTTATCCCATATATGGGACTTACAATAGCCTTTGTTTTTGGCTCCAAATATGTCCTTGAAACCTATTATCCTAAAATTGTGAGCTCAAAAAAAGGGCAATCCATATTAACGCTGTTTATTATCCTTTTCCTCTTCGCCAACGCCTATGGGGTGCACCAGCGAAACAAAGTATGGAAAGACGAACTCAGTCTTTGGCAGGATGTCACCGTAAAAAGTCCAAAAAATGGACGAGGCCATATGAATTATGGCCTCGCACTAATGGCCAAGGGAGATTATACCAACGCCGAAATATCGTTCAAAAAGGCCTTGGAATATGTCCCAAATTATTCCAGTATCTACACTAATATGGGTATATTAAAAAATGCTATTGGCGATAAGGAAAGTGCCGAAAAGTACTTCCAAAAATCCTTATCCCTTAGTGATGCCAACCATAGAACCAAGTACTTTTATGGTAGGTATTTGTTTCAAAATGATAAATTTAAGGAGGCTATTGACCAATTTAAAGAAATAAATCTTATTGTTCCCAATTACCTTGATACCAACGACTATATCTTTAAATCCTATCACAAACTTAAGGATTGGGAAAATATGAAAAGCTACAGTCAAGAGGTTTTGGCGAATTGGCCAAACGATGATACTACAAAAAAATATTTGGATATTGCGATGAACAAAAAATCCATACTTACAGTTTTGGAAGAAGAGGTCAACACTGCACCCAGCCCAGAGAAATACTTGAATTTGAGTTTACAGTACTTCAACGAAGGTAATTTCGACGATTGTATCCGGGTAGCAGGAAAGGCCGTAAAATTAAATCCCGAATACGCTGACGCCTATAACAATATAGGGATTGGGCACTATTATCTTTTAAATTATGACAAGGCCATTGAAGCATACCAAAAAGCACTGGAATTAAACCCTTCCTTTCAATTGGCGAAAAACAATTTGAAAAATGCTAAAGACAAAAAGGTGGAAATGGCACGTGTCATTTCAAATTTATCCGATAAGGAAATATCGTCCTATTACATAAACCTTAGTCTTGAATTTTACAATAAGGAAAAATATCGAACCTGCATCGCGGCCGCAAGGAAGTCGATCGCAATAGAACCCAATGCCATAGCTTATAACAATATTTGTTCTGCCTACAACCAGCTAAAGGAATACCAAAAGGCAATAGCCGCATGTAATGAGGCGTTAAAATTAGACGCTAGTTCCAAATTGGCCAAAGGCAATTTAAATTACGCCCTGCAACAGGAAGAGAAGCATTAGAACAAAAGTCAACCCAATAAAAACAATGATCACCCATTAACTCGGCTACCATGGAAACACAGAAATATAGCTCACATAAAATTGCTGTTGTAATCCCATTTTACAATGCCTCCAATGAAATATTGCTCGTCATTTCCAAATTACCGAATTATATCCAAGATATTATTATTGTAGACGACCATAGTTCCACCCCCCTTCCCAAATCGGATATAGAAAATCTTTCCCCTCCCAAGGCTACAATATATTTTTTAGAGAATCCGACAAATTTAGGGGTAGGCGGCGCTACCAAAAGAGGGTTTGAGGAAGCTATTAAAATAGGGGCTGAAATCATTATCAAGATCGATGCCGATGACCAGATGGACCTGAGCTACCTTCCCGATTTACTGGACCCATTAATTGCAAACAACTGCGATGTTGCCAAAGGAAATAGATTCAGGGATTTAAAGGCCCTAAGGGCTATGCCCCTTGTACGAAGAATAGGTAATCTAGGCTTATCCTTCCTTATAAAATCGGCCACAGGGTATTGGCACAATTTTGATCCCACCAATGGATTTTTGGCACTTAAAACCGATGTTTTAAAAAAGTTGGACTTCAACAAACTTGCCAACCGCTATTATTTTGAAACCTCCCTTTTATCCCAGCTATACTTCGAAAAAGCAACTGTTAAGGATATTGCCATGCCAGCCATATATGGGGATGAAAAATCGCACATGAAAATATGGAAAATGCCCTTTGTCTTTGGAGCTAGACTAACCAACACTTTTGTAAAGCGTATTGTAAAGGAATACTTTTTGTACGATTTCAGTATTGGTTCAATGTATCTCTTATTCGGTTTTCCACTTTTTATGTTCGGTCTCCTTTTTGGTGCTACGGAATGGATATATTATGCTTCCATAAATACCTTTGCTCCAACAGGTACCATTATGATCGTTACCCTATCCATCATATTGGGCTTTCAGCTTATCCTTCAGGCCATACAATACGACATAATAAATGCTCCGAAAGCACCGTAAAGACATTAAAAAAAATCACTAAAATATTTTGGAACGGTTGGTCTTGTCCGAGGAAAAACACTAATATTGATAGAGGCATATTGCCCACTGGGTATCAATAAATTGGTCAACAGGGTCAACAACCTATAAAATTCAATTAAAATGCACACCTATTCCAAAACGGACCCTTTTCTTTGGACAGGACGCAAGTCTGGCCAACAGCTTTATCTTCATGAAAAGGTGCTTTGCATAGATCTTAATTCCGAGCAAGTCCCACGCGTAAATGTAGGTTCTTGGGCCATATTGGGATGTGCCTGCGATGAGGGTGTAAAAAGAAATGAAGGTAGAATTGGTGCCGTATTGGGCCCCGACGCCATCCGTAAGCAACTAGCCAAACTCCCTAACCACCTATCGGAAAACACCTTATTTATAGATGCCGGAACAATAGATTGTAAGGATGGGGATTTAAGAAAAACACAAACCGTTTTATCGCGTACCGTTGCCCAACTTCTTCAGCAAAACTCCTTCCCCATACTCTTGGGAGGAGGGCATGACATGGCGTATGGCCATTATAACGGAATAAAGAAGTATCTGGATACGAAAGACAACAAAAGATCCATTGGCATCATTAATTTTGATGCGCATTTTGATTTAAGAAGCAACCAAAACAGTAATAATTCTGGAACGCCCTTTTTTCAAATTGCAGAGGAATGCAAACAGGACCTATCCAAATTCCAATACCTCTGCCTAGGAATACGCGAGGATGCCAACAACAGTGCCCTTTATAACACTGCAAGAAACCTAGGTGTTTGCTATATTGAAAAATCAAACTTCAACCTCCTACATTATGATAAAATTAAAGATAGGATAGAGCAGTTTACCAAGGAGGTGGATTATATCTACACTACAATAGATTTGGACGGCTTTTCCTCGGCCTA
Organism: Arenibacter flavimaris; assembly: GCF_030291335.1. Classification (NCBI taxonomy): domain Bacteria; kingdom Pseudomonadati; phylum Bacteroidota; class Flavobacteriia; order Flavobacteriales; family Flavobacteriaceae; genus Arenibacter; species Arenibacter flavimaris. Next base: position 82,486 of record NZ_JASWIM010000014.1, on the reverse strand, counting down.
CGCCCCTGGAGTTAGTGCCGCTTCCCCTATGGGTTTCTCCCCGGAAATTGTTCTGGAATGCCTGAAAATTATAATGGCATCAAAAAAAATGATCAGCCTCGATATTGCCGAAATGAATCCTACGTATGATATTGACCAACAAACAGCCAAATTGGCTGCTTCCCTGATTCATTTTGTGATCCACCAAAGTTACTAACGTCGCTTTCCAAGAAAATCCATTTTTAATCCCATCATTTAGGAAGCCCTATTCCAACCATGAGCGGTAATATTTACCATCATCAATCGTCATAGCCGCCTTGGTTATTTGCAATGGTCTAAAAGTATCTATCATTACCGCCAACTCCTCGGTTTTGGATTTTCCTATACTTGCCTCATAGGTCCCGGGATGTGGCCCGTGTGGAATGCCCGCAGGATGCAGTGAAATATATCCTTTTTCTATATTCTTTCTGCTCATAAAGTCGCCATCCACATAATACAACACCTCGTCTGAATCTATGTTGGAATGATTATAAGGGGCAGGAATGGACTGGGGGTGATAGTCGTACAAACGCGGCACAAAGGAACAGACGACAAAAGCAGAGGTCTCAAAAGTCTGATGCACCGGAGGTGGTTGGTGTACACGTCCTGTTATGGGTTCAAAATTATGTATGGAAAAGCCATAGGGATAATTGTACCCGTCCCAACCAACCACGTCAAATGGGTGCGAGGCATACACCAAATGGTGCAATTGCCCTTGCTTTTTTACCTTGATCACGAAATCGCCCAACTCATCATGGGTCTGTAAATTCTGTGGCAATTTGAAATCCCGCTCACAAAACGGGGAATGTTCCAAATGCTGTCCAAACCAGTTCCTATATCTTTTTGGGGTATAAATGGGATGATAGGATTCCGCGACCAAGAGCCTGTTATCTTCACTGTCAAAATGAATCTGATAAATCATTCCACGGGGAATAATAAGGTAATCCCCATATTCGAACCTCAATTCCCCCAACATGGTTTTCAAGACACCTGTGCCTTCATGGACAAACAACAGTTCATCGGCATCCGCATTTTTATAAAAATATTCCATCATGGACTTTTTGGGTGCTGCCAGTGAGATATGAACATCGGAATTGAACAACATTACACTTCTACTTTCCAGATAATCGTTCATGGGCTCTACTTCAAAACCCTTGAGCAACCTGGACTTTATATTATGGGATACCATAGCCTTTGGGGAAACATCAAAAGACTTCCCTACTTCCTTTACCATAGTAGGCCTATGCAAGTGGTACATAAGCGACGACATTCCGTCAAAACCTATGGTCCCGAACAATTGCTCGTAATGGAGGCCATCGTCCTGTTTCTTAAAAACAGTATGTCTTTTGGAGGGTATTTTACCTAATCTGTGATACAAGGGCATAACTATATCCTTATTAATGATTCCTATTTAAAAATACAATAAAATAAGGAGTAACTACAATATTGAAGTTCAATTATTAATGATACAATGGTTGGAATTTCATAGTTTTTTAATCCATATCCATTTCTGGAATTTACATGGAACAGAATTAGCGTAAAATGATGAATCAATCCCAAAAGTTGTGTGTAAATTACCAAAAGATATAATTTACTATCTCAAGTTTGTGTCCTGTTCATTTTATGCAATAAGGTATTCATGAACCTCCTGCGTAGGTTTTTTTGGGCAAGCAAAGAAATGTATGATTCACAAAATCCAAGAAAAACAATGATATTAAGGCAGTACAAACAAAAAAAGCCTCCCAAAATGGAAAGCCTTTCATCGGTGCTTGTCGGTCCAAATATACATCCGGACAAAATCGACAAATACAACCTTGCCTCAATTTGCATTGAGACACAACACAACTGGACAAAGATAGTAAAGGTTTTTAGATTTTCATTATTTGGGCAAGCTTATTTGGACAATCCCTTATTGTCATATTTCAGATTGGTTAAAGTATAAAATTAAAACCTGATTCTTCCAACCTTTTGTACTTGTCATAATCGAACCTGTACAAAAAGGCACCTTTTTTAGAGGTGGATTTATCCTTCTCTTCCAATTTAATAAGCAAATTGAAGGATAATAATTTCTTTCTAAAATTACGATCATCCAATTTGGTCTGATGAATGGCCTCATATAAAGATTGAAGCTGTGGTATGGTAAATTTTTCTGGGAGTAGTTCAAATCCAATGGGCCTATGGGCTGTTTTCTGTCTTAATCGCTCCAAGGCATCGGCAATCATAACGTTATGATCAAGTACCAATTGGGGAACATCATCCAGGGCGAACCATTTTGCGCCATGCAATTTAACTTGTTCCCTATCATAGTCCTTAATTCTGATCAGTGCATATTGGGCAATGGAAATACATCTTGCACCTGAATCCCTCTCTACATCGCTGTACACCTTTAGTTCCTCTAAAAAAATATTCTCCAAGCCGGTAAACTCCGAAAGCACACGGCGAGCAGCCTCTGGGACACTCTCTTCTTCATCCACAAAACTGCCGATTAAGGACCACTCTCCCTTCAAAGGGTCTATTCTTCTCCTAAAAACCAAAAGTTTTAATATGCCATCATCAAAACCAAAAACAATACAGTCTGTTGCCACGAGTATTTTAGGCTGGGCAATATAAGTTCGTTTATTCTCCAAAAGCCTTTATTTCATCTATAATGCACTAAAATATCAAAAAAACAATTCAAATCCTCAAAAGCCCCAATTTTAAAAGCCCTAAGCAAGATCGCAAAAGCTAAGAATTGGATATCCACGACCAAATCCAAGATATTATTTTTCATCCAAATACCACCCATTGCCCCAAACACAATTAGCAGTCATTTAACATGAAACCTCCTTAATTTTAAATAACTTTTAATAAAAAAAATGAAAAATACCGCTATGTTTTGGGTGGCAGTTACAACCCTGATTTTAATTACCACTGGTATAATGGCCACTATGAACCTCCCCTTTAATTGGGTCTTTTACATTTGTGTCCTAGGGCAAATTTTACTTGTATATATGGTATTTAGGGTTCTTACGGACAACTACGTCACCAACAGGACCTTTAGGGACCTGTATGAGGATCATCCTATGAAGAGTGAAATTAATTAGAAGTTGTTACTTCCTTATCCTGTTTGCTGCTTGGTGGAGTGCCCATACCCAATTCGGGTATTACCAATAAAGGTATTTGGGTGTGAAAGGCCAAACGTTTAATTACGGGTTCGCGCGTCATTTTTTCCATATAACTGTGCTGATAATTGAGCATGGCCAACAAGTGAATGTCCAATTCGTTTGCAAATACCTCCAGGGTTTGGGAAACCGAATTCAATTCTGAAACCGTATGCACATAATGCTCAACCTCACCAATGTACTTCCTTAACATATTGAGGTTGAATTGCTGGACTTCCGTAAGCGATTTAATCTCGTATTGTACATGTACTATCCTAATAGCTGCTTTAAAGGATTTTGCCATTTCCAACAACGGTCTCAGTTCGGAAGTTGTGTAAAACCTATTAAAATCTGTTGCAAAGGCTATTTCCGAGGGAGTTTTAAACTTAAAATGTTGGGGAATGGCCAGTACCGGACAGTTCTTTATGGATTTTATTATTCTGACGGTATTGCTCCCCATAAATACTTCCTCCAAACCGGATGCACCTTTTGTCCCCGTAATCACCAAACTAATTTTATGGGTTTCTATGATATTCTTTATTTCATCTACCAATAGACTAAAGGAAGAAATAGTAATAAACCTATGTTTTGGATTATGGTACTTTTCCTGGATCTTCGCCAAAAGTTGATCCAAACCTTTTTCGGAATTATTTTTAACCACATCCTCACACGCCCTGCCACTGCCACCTGTAGCCATAAACCGGCTATGGGCAATGGTAGGAGTATACGTATTTAAAATATAAAACTCGCACTCTTCATGCCTATAAAGCGAAATTGCATATTTGGTTGCATTCCAGGCATTGGGAGAAAAATCTGTAGGTAATAATATCTTTTTCAAACTATTTTATATTTTATAAAAACCCTCTTAGAGGTTAAGACCACTGCGTAAAATTATAGGAAGTGAAAAACCTGAACTATGACATTTATCAGCTTTTTGCATGGATCCACCACCACAAAAAAACTTGTGGGTTGTCCATGTAGCAAGGTTAGATGTAACTGTTTATACGCTATAAAATGAAGAAATAAGACTCATAAGTCCAAGTGAAATTTTGGGAACCCAACAATGCCAACTACAATAGGGTAAAAGGAAAGACAAACCTTGGCGTCAACATCCCTTTGCCACCTGCCCCAGGGCCTTTCTGTCCGCTATGGCAACTTTCTTTCCATTGGCATTTATCAGCCCCAGTTTTTTGAATTCTGAAATAATTCGGATGGCAGATTCTGTGGCCGTACCAACTACATTGGCTATATCTTCCCTGGACAATGTTAAGGCCAAATAGCCGTTCTTATCATTGCCGAAATTTTCCTCCAAATAAATAAAGGCCTCTGCTATCCTCTGCTTTACAGTTTTTTGGGACATATTAACTATAACATCATCTGCCTCCTTTAAGTCGTGTGCAATATGCCTCAAAACTTCCACGGCAAAATTGGGATTACTGTTTAATGTATCTACTATAGCATCCTTAGGAATAAAACAGACCTCCATATCATTAACTGCAATTGCACTTAAGTTGGCCACTTCTTCGGTAATCACGGAACGCTGACCCAAAACCGCACCTTTGGTTGCCAGTTTTACTATTTGATCTTTGCCGTTGGGACTTAATTTGGACAACTTGGAAACCCCATCCCTCACACAGTATACACCATTGAGCTTATCTCCTTCCCCAAAAATAATTTCCCCTTTTTTTAAAAATTTGGTAGTTTTAGTATCTGAAACCCTCTTCAATTCTTCCTTGTTCATTGCGCGCAAGGAATTGAATTGGCGAATAATACAATTTTCACATCTGCCCATATATTCACAATTACCTGATGTGACAAATTTAAAGGTTATATCTTGGGAAAAAACTGACAATTGTCATGTTTTGGGATGGCAATCGGGGCCATCTTTGCAACCAGGTATTAAGCAAATAATCTATGGATAAAGTAACTTGCTATCACTGTGGTGACGATTGCGGGAAAACTCCCATAAATCACGATGATAAAAACTTTTGTTGTGTTGGCTGCAAAACTGTCTATGAGATTTTTGCCAATAACGACCTATCCTACTATTACGACCTTCAGTCGGCAGCAGGTGCCTCTCCCTCGGAAATTGAAGGTAAGTACGACTTTCTGGAATCCACGGACATTATAGAAAAACTTATAGAGTTCAACGACCATGGTATCCAAATCATAAATTTATACATCCCTCATATACACTGTAGTTCCTGTATCTGGATATTGGAAAATCTAAATAAGCTAAACGCTGGTATCAATAGTTCGCAGGTAGACTTCCCTAAAAAGACCGTTAGGGTCACTTATAATTCTGACAGGATTTCCCTTAAGGAATTGGTGCTCCTAATATCTAGAATTGGATATGAACCCTACATTTCCTTGGATGACTATGACAAAAAGAAAAAAGGCATAAACCGTAGTTTATCCTATAAATTGGGCATTGCCGGTTTTGCTTTTGGAAATGTAATGTTTCTTTCCTTTCCAGAATATTTTGAGGTGGGGGAATTTTGGCTGGATCAATTTAAAGGAGTCTTTAGATGGCTAATGTTTGCCTTTTCCCTGCCAGTAGTTTTCTATGCTGCCCAAGATTATTTTATTTCGGCATACAAGGGATTGAGATCTGGGTTCCTAAATATAGATATCCCAATTGCATTGGGCATTTTGGTGCTGTTCCTTCGGAGTACCGCTGAAATTATTTTCGATTGGGGGTCGGGTTTTTTCGACAGCCTTACGGGCTTGGTCTTCTTTTTGCTTTTAGGTAAATTCTTTCAACAAAAAACGTATTCCTATCTATCTTTTGAACGGGATTACAAATCCTACTTTCCTATAGCCGTTACCAGAATAACAACTAACAATACCGAGGAGAACATACAGGTTTACGACATAACAAGTGGGGATAGACTCCTAATAAGAAGTGGGGAATTAATTCCGGTGGATGGTATTCTTATCAATGGGAATGCAAGAATAGATTACAGTTTTGTAACTGGCGAATCGGAACCAGTAGACAAAAAATCCGGCGATAAAGTTTATGCCGGCGGACGACAGTTGAGCAGCGCTATTGAAATTGAGACCTTAAAATCTGTTTCCCAGAGTTACCTAACTCAACTTTGGAGCAACGCTGTTTTCCAACAGGATAAATCGGGGAGCTTTCAAACCTTGACAGATAGTATAGGCAAAAGATTTACCATAGCCGTACTGACCATTGCTTTCGTCTCAGCTATCATATGGTTAATAATAGATCCTAGTAAAACAATAAATGTATTTACCGCTGTACTCATTATTGCCTGCCCTTGTGCCATTGCCTTGGCCGCTCCTTTTACCTTGGGCAATATGTTACGAATTTTTGGCCGCCACGGCTTTTACCTTAGGGACACCCAGACCATAGAACAACTGGCACAGATAGATACCGCCATTTTTGATAAAACAGGCACTATTACGACCGCCGAAAAGGGACATGTGTACTATGAGGGATTGGAATTGACCAGTGCGGAAGAGTCTCTTTTAAAAAACACCCTACGTTCTTCCAATCACCCATTAAGCAGAAAGCTTTACGATATGTTGGCAGAACAAAACATTGTGCCACTGGAAGAATATGAAGAATATCTGGGCCAGGGGATTAAAGGATCAACAGTTACGGATAGCATTAAAATTGGTTCGGCGGCCTTTGTCGGCAATACCGAAACAGACAATGCGGAAAACACCTCGGTACACTTTAGTACCAACGATCAATACAAGGGCTGTTTTGTTTTTCAGAACCAATATCGGGATGGGGTGGGGGAAACTTTCCATACAATGTCCAAAGATTTGGAATTGGCAATTCTTTCGGGCGACAACGCTGGCGAAAAATCCAATCTGACCAAATTATTGCCAAAAGGGACCCCTTTATATTTTAATCAAAAACCGGATAGCAAACTCCAATTTATAAAGTCGCTCCAAGATCAAAATAAAAAAGTGATGATGGTGGGTGACGGACTAAATGACGCCGGAGCCTTGGCACAAAGTAATGTAGGCATAGCCATTTCCGAAAATGTAAATGTTTTTTCCCCCGCCTGTGATGGTATTCTGGATGCCAAAAATTTCAAATCCCTTTACCAATATATTCTGGCTTCAAGAAAAGCCATTAAGATCATAAAACTAAGTTTCATGCTTTCCCTGATGTACAACCTAGTGGGATTGTACTTTGCGGTTACCGGACAATTGGAACCCGTAATTGCGGCCATTCTAATGCCATTAAGCTCTATCAGCATCGTTGTATTCACCACCGTGGCAACAAACCTTCTAGGTAGAAAACTAGTGCGGAAATAGCCATCCGGACCACAACTTTTGGGGTAGATCATAATTAATAATTACGCAAAAAGGGCAACTGATGCAAGACAGTTGCCCTTTTCCGATATAAGAACTAAGTTATTTTAACTTTCCTTATTTCTGTTGCTCCAAATACGCTACCAAAGAAGCCATTTCCTCATAACTAAGGGCATTCACCAAACCGGAAGGCATCATTGAGGTCTCCAACTCCTTTCTTTCGGCTATATCGGATTTTTTTAATTGGGTAGCTATACCTGCAATATTTCTTATGGTCAGGTCAGTGGCCGATTCCTGGGTTACAAAGCCCACATAATTATCGCCTCCCTTGGTCTGTATCTGTACCGTTGAAAATCCTTGGGAAATGGAGGCATTAGGTTTCAAAATAGACTCAGCAATCTGCTCCCGGTTCATAATGGAACCTATTTGCCCCATAAATGGACCTTTCATTACTTCTCCAGAAGATACACTGTGACAGGTAAAACAAGCCTGATTCTTAAAAATCTCCTTGCCTTTTTCCGGATTTCCCTTAATCTTTTTCAAGGCGATCATAATATCTTCAATGGAAGCTTCCCCAATCTGCCCTTTTTTGTTTTTAATCTTTTCCAGATCCACGGCCGGCATATCTTCCTTGGGAGCTGTTAATTCCACTGTACCAAAATCATCTATCGACAACCTATACTTACTGTTCAGCGCTGCATATAATTCCTTTCCTTCTTCTGGAGCTTTTTCCCATTCTCCCTTTAAAAACGAACGTATCACCGGAGTGTATTCCCATTCTACCGTTTTATAATAAGGGCCATGGGTGTCCGGACGGGTACTCCACCACCAGGAAGTATCATAAGGCGCCTCTTTGTGGTAAATACGCGCCAAGGTATTAATGATTTTATTCTTAAAATCTACATCGTCCGTATTTTCATAGGCCTTTATCAGTCCATCAACAGCCTTGGGGTTATGCATATATCGCATTGCCCAAAGGGCCATATCCCTTTGATCGGTATCCAAGGCACTTACACAGGCGTCCACAGCATCTAATTTAACCAATGCCTTGACCGCTAAATGTGGAACAACAATTTCCTCATTTGGCCTGGCATGAGGACCTTCCTTCCCTATTTCTGGAGCAATAAATGAATTTGGCACTGGAATCTCCAATAAATCATTGGCAACTTCCTTTTTCCCCAATCTGCCCAAACCAACAATGGCAGCTGCCTTTACCCGGTCAGAATCGGACTTCAGGGCATTTACAAATGGCTCCGTAGGCACTTTTTCTATGGTCCCCAAACGGTCCGATAAGGCCCTTAGTGCAAACTCCTGAACTTGTGGATCTTCTGTCAGCGACACCAAGCGATCTACTCCCTTGTCCCCCGACAATTGGGCGAAAGTGAATATAGCTGCGGCGCGTACTTCCAAAGACAATGTATTGTCTTCTGCCAATTGCCATACCTTATCGGCCCCTTTTCCTCTTTTGATCAATTCATATTGGGCACTTAGACGTGTCTTGGCATTACCTGCCTTTAATAAATCTACCAAACTACCGGTCCAGTAAAAATCCTCTAAATTAGGGAATGGTTCATAGTTATAATCTTCGGGCACCACCCTCACCACATAGCCTTTATCCGGACTTCCTGAATATCCTGCACCATCCCAAGCCGAAAGATACATGGCTCCTGCAGCATCTACATCCACGTCGGTTATTTGTGGCAGTTGGATAAACTCTTCTTCATCCTGAATAAAACTGGCCTTATTTTCGGTAAGCCTATGAAAGTACAGGTAGCTTCTACCCCAATCGGCCATCATGGGAACATTGTTGTATTTTTCTGGCCAACGGCTGTCGTTCATATAAAGTGATCCTGTTCCGGATCCACCACCAACATCCACCAGGGCAGGAAGGATCTCTTCGGTAAAATGTTTGAACAACACAGGATAACCATATTCCCCTGTTTGTATCTGATGTATAAATCTAATATTCCATCCCCCTCCATCATTGGTATTCCCTCTGGTGTAAATATTCATGAAAGGGTCAATGGCCACGTCGTAAATATTTCTCAGTCCATGGGTGTACACTTCCATTTCGGTTCCATCCGGCCTTACTCGCAAAACACCTCCGCCCAACATGGTCAATTGTGTTCCATCACGATCTGTGGCGTTGTGAAAACCAAAGTCGCCCACAGCAATATATATCCATCCATCTATACCCATCTGAATCCCGTTGGTTGCATGATCGGTTCCTCTCTCTGCTAGGTATTTGGAATTGCTCAAATTCTTTATTAAAACCTTGGCGGGACCATCGGCCACTCCATCCTTGTCCACATCTTCAAATACCACCAAGTCCATATTAAAAGCCTTTCCTGTTTCGGGGGAAAAAGTGGTATGCAGTACAAATACCTCATCCCCTATGGCCAAAATACCCCGAGGATTATCCACTTGGGCAAATTCGGTGTACGAATCCATAATGCCATCATGATTGCAATCAACCAAACGCTTTATAAACCCTTTGTTCATTTCCTTCCCCAGGGAGCCCATCATATCTACCCCCACATAGACCTCCCCTGTAGCTGCAACGGCCATACAGGCAGGGCTTGGGGTTAGTTCAGGGCCGGAGAAGCCAGTTATTTTTAAATCCTTTGGCCAATTTAAAACCTGTGCCAAAGAATCCGACGAGGGATAAGTAATCACCTCGGTACTTGGATTACATGGGGCCTCCCCGTGTTTACAACTTAAAACCATCAAACTTAAAATTAAAATAAAGCCTGCCTTTTTAAACATATTGTATTTAGTTAAAATTTATAATTAATACCCTAGATTGAAAATATCGGGTATGGGTTGCAAAATTTTCAATGGAGCTGGGCAAAACTAAAAATCTTTCACATAATTCCTTGAATTAAATGAATTATTTGGATTAAAAACACCATAATTATGATTACCCCCATTCCAGACCACATACCCAACCCCTATACAATCACTATAACAACCTTTAAAATTTTATAGATTACAATTAAGGTATCACAATAAAATATTGCATATTTGAAAAAAGGGAGTGAGATAAATAAGCGCCAGGGGAGAAGAACATTCAATATTTTATTAAAAGCTGACAAATGTCATATTATACCACACTCCCCATGTTTAGTTTTACGCCCAAATTCAGGTAGGTATGAGTGTAATTTATTTATTGCTGTCATTGAGTATTATTGTTGCCGTCATTTTTTTTGCGGCTTTTATTATTGCCACCAAGAATGGTCAATATGATGATTCCTATACCCCATCCGTTCGCATGCTTTTTGAAGATGAACTCGTAAAAAGCACTACTGCGGACACCAAAAAAATATCTAACCAAAAAAGTGAAAGTCAAAAATTGTGATTATGGAAGTACAACAGTTTTATTACGATAATAAAATCGTAAAAAAATTCCTTTATGCTACTATGTTTTGGGGAATTGTAGGAATGTCGGTAGGCTTACTGCTTGCCTTTATGTTTCTTTTTCCAAATTTAACCGATGGAATATCCTGGTTGAGTTTTGGCCGATTAAGGCCCTTGCACACCAACGCGGTTATATTTGCCTTTGTGGGAAATGCCATTTTTGCGGGTGTTTATTATTCTACCCAACGGTTGTTAAAAGCGAGGATGTTCAGCGATGCCCTAAGTAATTTTAATTTTTGGGGGTGGCAGGCCATCATAGTGGCGGCTGCAATCACCTTACCCTTGGGATACACCTCTTCCAAAGAATATGCCGAATTGGAATGGCCTATAGATTTGGCCATTGCAGTGGTATGGGTAGCCTTTGGCTGGAACCTTATCGGGACCATGCTAAAAAGAAGACAACGCCATTTATACGTGGCCATTTGGTTTTATCTGGCAACATTTGTAACCGTAGCAGTACTACATATCTTCAATAGTCTTGCCCTTCCCGTTAGTGCCTTAAAAAGTTATTCGGTTTATGCAGGAGTGCAGGATGCCTTGGTTCAATGGTGGTATGGGCACAATGCCGTTGCCTTCTTCCTTACCACACCTTTCCTAGGTTTAATGTACTACTTTGTGCCGAAAGCGGCCAATAGGCCTATATACTCCTATCGATTATCCATTGTACACTTCTGGTCCTTGATATTCATCTATATCTGGGCCGGACCGCACCATTTATTATATTCTACTTTACCGGAATGGGCCCAAAATTTAGGGGTAGCCTTCTCCATAATGTTGATTGCCCCATCCTGGGGAGGTATGATCAATGGACTTTTAACTTTGCGTGGAGCATGGGACAAGGTAAGGACAGACCCGGTTTTGAAATTTATGGTAGTAGCTATAACCGGTTACGGTATGGCCACTTTTGAAGGCCCTATGCTTTCCCTGAAAAATGTAAATGCCATAGCACATTTTAGCGATTGGATTATTGCACACGTACACGTTGGAGCCTTGGCATGGAACGGATTCCTGACTTTCGGGATGATCTACTGGTTGGTTCCAAAAATGTTCAAAACAAGGTTGCACTCACTTCCCATGGCCAATTTCCATTTCTGGATAGGGACCTTAGGAATCATACTCTATGCACTTCCCATGTATGTTGCCGGTTTTACCCAAGCATTAATGTGGAAAGAATTTAACCCTGATGGAACCTTGGCTTATGGTAACTTTTTGGAGACTGTAAATGAAATTATTCCCATGTACTGGATGAGGGCCATTGGTGGCACCATGTATATTATTGGGGCAATTGTCATGATATACAACGTAGTTGTAACCATTAAACACGGTACAAAGGTAGAGGATGAATTGGCAGAAGCGGCCGCATTGACCAACGTATCCAAGAAAAGAACCGCTGGAGAAACTTTCCACACTTGGTTGGAGCGTAAACCCATTCAATTGACAATTTTGGCCACCATTGCCATTCTAATAGGGGGAATAATCCAAATTGTCCCCACTATTCTGGTAAAATCGAATATTCCAACCATTAGCAGTGTTAAACCCTATACACCTTTGGAATTGGAAGGTAGGGATTTATATATCAGGGAAGGCTGTGTTGGCTGTCATTCCCAAATGGTAAGGCCATTCCGAAGTGAGGTAGAGCGTTATGGCGAATACTCCAAGGCAGGGGAATATGTATATGACCATCCTTTCCTTTGGGGAAGTAAGCGTACCGGGCCCGATCTTTTAAGGGTAGGCGGCAAATATTCGGACAACTGGCATTTAAACCATATGTACGACCCTCAAAGTACTTCTTCCGGATCTATCATGCCATCTTATTCATGGTTGGTGCGCAATAGGCACGACAGAAGTAATATCCAAACAAAAATGGAGACCATGGTTACCCTAGGGGTTCCATATACCGAGGAGGAGATTGCCAATGCCGAACAAGCTATGGATGAGCAAGCAAGCAAAATAGAAAAAAACCTATACTCCGATCCGGATTTCGCCAAAGGATATGAAGAGGACAAAAAATATGCTGCCGAAAATGGAGAGGAATTCATAGAAATGAAGGATAGGGAAATTGTAGCTATGATAGCCTATCTGCAACGTCTGGGAACAGATATAAAAATAAAGGAAACGGACGAAATAATTTCACAAAACAAATAAGTTATGCTAAAATTTGTAAAAGGTTATATGGAGAGTATAGATGGCGTTGCCACCTATCCCATGATATCACTGCTAATCTTCTTTTTGTTTTTCACCATTCTTTTCTGGTGGGTATTTTCTGCCTCTAAGGAACATATCAAGGAAGTTAGCGAAATACCATTAGAAACAGAAAACCAACCTAAAGAAGAATCGTTATGAGAAATATGTCACCTTGGTGGATAAGAGTCCCCCTAATCTTTTTCCTAATCTTCGGATTGATGGAGTATTTTATTGACTCCGGGGACAAACCAGCATTTATTGAATATCCTATCACCCTGTTTTTTATGTTGATGGTGTTGTTCCTATTGATCGGAATTGAACTGATTCTAAAATCCGTGGAGAACGTAATGTTCCAAACCCTATCCCCCGATGCACAAAAGCGATATTTGGAAGCTAAATCGGAGCAATGGGAGTGGAAATGGGGCAAAGCCTTTTGGAAAAAAATTACTGGAAACAAAGCTGTTGAAGAAGAAAAGGAGATTATCCTGGACCACAATTACGACGGAATCCGTGAATTGGACAACAATCTTCCGCCCTGGTGGGTGTACATGTTCTATGGCACCATTATTTTTGCCGTGGTTTATCTAGCGCGTTTTCACGTTTTTAATGACTACACCCAGGACATGGAATACGAACAGGAAGTAGCCGAAGCCCAAATAGCCATTGAAGCGTATAAAAAAACAGCAAAAGGTTTAGTTGATGCCAACACAGTGGAACTATTGACCGAAGCCTCCGATATTAAGGCAGGCGGGGCAATATACAGTGCCAATTGTGTAGCTTGCCATATGCCGGACGGCGGTGGCGGTATTGGGCCAAATCTTACCGACGAATACTGGATTTTGGGAGGTGGCATAAAAAACGTTTTCCATACCATTTCAGAAGGTGGAAGGGACGGAAAGGGAATGATAGCTTGGAAGCAGACCCTAAAGCCAGTCGAAATAGCTCAGGTAGCCAGCTATATTCTCAGCGAAATAAATGGCAAGGCCCCTGCCAACCCAAAGGCAGCGGAGGGAGAAATTTGGACAGGGGAGTAAATTCCTAAAATTCAATATGGAGCACAAATTAAGGCATACACATAATTCCAAAAAAAGCATTACATAGAAATGGCACAGGACCAGGACAATTTTAGGGATTCCATAGGAACTATAAATGAAGATGGGAAAAGGGCTTGGATATTTCCGAAAAAGCCTAGTGGCAAGTTTTATGAATATCGCAAATATGTGAGTTATGTACTTTTGGCCTTTCTCTTTCTAGCTCCCTTTGTAAAAGTAAACGGCAACCAGTTCCTAATGTTCAATGTGCTGGAAAGGCGTTTTAATATTTTTGGATTCCCTTTTTGGCCGCAGGATTTTCATCTTTTTGTAATTTCAATGATTATCGGGGTAATATTCATAGCCCTATTTACAGTTGCTTTTGGACGAATTTTTTGTGGCTGGATGTGTCCCCAAACCATCTTTATGGAAATGGTATTCAGAAGGATCGAATTTTGGATCGATGGTGATCGTGGTGCCCAAATACGTCTTAGCAAACAGCCTTGGAACGCGGAGAAGATTAGGAAACGTGGCCTGAAACTAATTGTCTTTTTCTTTATTTCCTTTTTGATAGCCAATGTTTTCCTAGCTTATCTAATAGGAAGTGACCGATTGATAGAATATATCACCGATGGCCCTTTACAACATGTAAGTACCTTGGTATCGCTTCTAATTTTTACAGCGGTATTCTATTTTGTATTTGCCTGGTTTAGGGAACAAGTATGTATAATAGCCTGCCCCTATGGAAGGATGCAAGGCGTACTTCTGGACAATAAATCCATTGTGGTGGCCTATGACCATAAGCGGGGGGAAGCTGAAAACGGCAGGAAAAAGTTTAGAAAAGGAGAGGACAGGCAAGCCCTGGGACATGGCGACTGCATTGATTGTTTCCAATGTGTAAATGTCTGCCCTACCGGTATAGACATAAGAAATGGGACCCAACTGGAATGCGTCAATTGTACCGCTTGTATTGATGAATGCGACACCATAATGGAAAAGGTAAACCTTCCCAAAGGACTTATCCGCTATGCCAGTGAAGACAATATTGAGAAAAAGTCCAAGTTCAAATTTACGCCCAGATTAAAAGGGTACACTGCGGTACTAGTGATACTTACTGGAATTTTGATCGGAATGCTGTTTTTGCGAAATGAAGTGGAGGCAAATATATTAAGACTACCAGGACAACTTTACGAGCACAAGGAAAACAATATCATTAGCAACGTTTATACTTATAAATTGGTCAACAAAACCACCAAGGACATACCTAACGTAAGCTTTAAGTTAATCTCCCACAAAGGGACCATCAATCTGGTTAGGCATGAACTATTTACAGTACCGGCTCAAGGATTGGCGGAAGGCACCCTTTTTGTGGAAATAAATAATTCGGCTTTGGAGGGCGACAAGAACAAATTAAGTATTGGTGTCTATAGCGGGGATAAATTAATTGAAACGGCTACGGCCAGATTTTTAGCTCCAAGAAGCTATAAATAAAATAAAAAGGATAGGTTAAATACCTGAAAAGCGAATAGATTTTCCATTCCAATGGAAAGTGAAACTAAAGGAAGAAGCTATGAAAATTAATTGGGGAACCGGTATTGTACTAGCCTTTATAGGGTTTATAAGTTTTATATTATTTTTTGTAGTTCGAATGAGCATGGACAATAAGGCCAATCACGATTTGGTGACTGAGAATTACTACAAGGCGGAATTGGGCTATCAAAATGAAATTGATGCAGAAAACAATGCCCATATCAAAGAAGTAGACCTTAGTTTGGAATCTACCGATAAGGGTATAAAACTCATCTTCCCAAACAACTTGAATATAGAGAACATCAAAGGCACAGTGTCCCTGTACAGGCCATCTAACAAGCACTTGGATTTTGACTTACCTTTAAGTTTATCCGAAGACTATTTGCTCATACCTGACAACCGTTTGTTGGATGGTCGCTGGGACATTAAAGTATTTTGGGAATATAAGGGGGAAGCTTTTTTATTCAAGGAAAAAATAACCTATCGCCAAAGCAAATAAAAAGTATTAACACCACAAAGGTCAATACCTTTAAACTATGTTGCTATCTGCCGTAATTTTGGGACTAATGGGAAGCTTTCACTGCGTGGGAATGTGCGGTCCCATAGCCTTTATGTTACCGGTAGACCACCATAAACCCACCAAAAAATTAATGCAGGTTTTTCTCTACCACATGGGGAGACTTACATCCTATGGCATTCTTGGGCTGATTTTTGGGTTTTTGGGCAAAGGGCTATATGTCTTTGGCCTACAGCAAAAGCTTTCCATAATCATTGGAATCCTAATGATCGTCATCATCCTCATTCCTCACAAGACATTTGGCAAATACAATTTCTCCCAACCCATTTATTCCTTTTTGACCAAAATAAAAAGCCGGCTTGGAAAGGAACTACAAAAAAAGAGTCCGGACACCTTTATCACCATTGGCTTCTTGAACGGATTACTGCCCTGTGGATTGGTTTATATGGCTCTATTTGGCAGCATTGCCACTGCCAACCCCTGGCTTGGCGCATTGTTCATGGTTTTATTTGGTGTGGGGACCATACCCTTAATGACCACTGCCGTTTACTTTGGCAGTTTGTTAAAAGGCCCAGCTAAAAAATCGGTTCAACGACTAATCCCTGTATTCGTAATCCTAGTAGGGCTGCTATTCATAATAAGGGGATTGGGACTCGGAATTCCCTATATTTCTCCAGAACCCATTACGGAGGTAGTTAGCAGTAATTTGGAATGCCAATAAAAGCCCCATCCACCAACCTCACTTCCGATTTGTAGTACTTGTAAAAATAACGTATTTTTCTAGTGCACAGGAATCCCTGTTCATGTACATTAGGGATTAAAGTGAACAATGGCCAACTAGCAACCAGACCTTAAACAACTACCAATGAAAAAAGTTATACTTCTCTGTTATCTTATTTTAAATGCAACCTTATTATTTTCCCAAGGGGAAAAGGTCAACATAATAGTCTTTGGAGCCCATCCCGACGATTGTGACATTGACACGGGTGGCACCGCCATTTTACTCGCAAAAATGGGCCACAATGTAAAGTTTGTATCCTTGACCAACGGTGATGCCGGACATTATGCCATGGGAGGCGGTGAGCTTGCCAAGGTTAGGATTGCGGAGGCCGAGGAAGCGGGCAAAAGATTTGGGGTTACCTATACTGTCCTGGACAACCACGATGGGGAGTTGATGCCAACTTTGGAAAATCGGCTTAAGGTGATACGTGAAATTAGAAAATGGAAGGCCGACGTGGTCATTGCCCCCAGACCCAATGATTATCATCCAGACCACAGGTATACGGGAGTTTTGGTGCAGGATGCCGCCTATATGGTTATAGTTCCCAATGTAGCCCCTGAAGTACCCCCGCTCCTAAAAAACCCGGTTTTTCTTTATTCGGAAGATAGTTTTCAAAAACCCAGCCCATTCGAACCCGACATTGCAGTAATCATCGATTCTGTTTTTGATCAAAAAGTGTATGCCATGTCCGCACATAAATCCCAATTCTTTGAATGGCTTCCATGGACTTCAGGCAATTTGGAGAAAGTGCCAAAGGACGATCAGGGCAGATTGGAAATGTTGGCCAATTGGAGGTCTCAGCCTCCCAAGGAAGCCCTATTGAAATGTGCTGCAAAATGGTACGGAACCAAAGCTTCCAGTGCCAATCATATAGAGGGTTTTGAAATATGCGAGTATGGCAAACAACCCACCGATGATGAGATTAGGACCCTTTTCCCAATGCTTAAAAAATAGGACGGAATGTTATTATACCGGTGTTTGACTACTCCAGTATCTTTTTGGCGTTATCGCTGTATATTTTCTTCAACACCTCATCACTAAGGCCCAGCCCGTTAAACGACCAATGATAGGAGGAAATATTCCTGTCATAAAAATGCTCATCCTCACTTTCCAGAATGCGAAATGTTAATTGATACATATTGGGATCGGTACCCATATCGGTACCATAGACCAATTTATCCTGATACTTTTCATAAAAACGTTTTGTATAACGGGGAACGGCCGCCGTTTCCGCATATCTGGCAGAAATGTCCGCGTACATATTATCATAGGTCCCCAAAAGCCTCCCTATGATATCCAAATCATAACTACAGTTGGCAAAGTGACAGGCTATAAAAGTGGTTTTTGGATTTTCCCTAACTGCATTTTCCAAAGCAGTAATTAGTTCCCCATGGGTCAACATCCCCTCCTTTTTGGTATCTATTCGCCATTTGTAGGCGTTCATCAACCCATCATTATGGACATCCATGGGCTCATACATCCACATGGGGTCCGCAACATGGATACTCACTGGCATGCCCAGTTCCCCACATTTCTCCCAGAGGGGCCTCATCCTTAGATCATCCGCATGCATTCCTTTTGCCGGTGTAGGCTTGGAGTAAAAAAAACCAACACCCTTATCTCCCAATTCACCAACCCCTCTTGCTCCTTTCTCAAAACATCTTTCCAACTCCTTTACGGCACGCTTGCTCCAGCCTTTTTCTTCATAACCTGTAAAATCAAAGCCGCACCAAAGTTCAAAACGATCCCCATATTTGGAATAAAGATCAACAATACTGTCAAAAGACTTCCCCGTCCGATAGGTAAGAACAATAGATTTCACAATTCCTGCCCGGTCCATTGTCTTTACCCATTCACCTATTTCTTGTTCCGATTTGGGATAAGGATGTGAATGAAAATCCACCACGGGAAATTTAGCTTTGGAGATGGTGGTCTTAGGGGTGTTATAAATGGATATTGGTTCGTAATCCTTTAAAAGCATATCTTCTTGTGCTTTAACCAAAGTAGTACTAAAAGCAGCGAATAAAAAAATGATGTGGTAAATTTTCATATCGAGGTTTAAGGCAATTGGGCCGTGATGGTTATCCCAAGTGTGTCAAATATAATAATTTATGCTTTAGTTATTACCGGCAGGTCAACCAATCCTTGACACTTGGAATAATCGCCTTGGTCGTGTTCCTTGCCCTCATGATTCCCTAAATTTTAAAGGTGATAACGGGAATTTTTGAATGGTTGGTCACATCTTCCCCGATACTTCCCATCAAAAAGTGCGTCAATCCTTTTCTACCATGTGTGGGCAATCCTATTAAGTCGGCGTTCCTACTTTCGCCAAATGCCAATATTCCCCTCTCTACGCTATAGTCATTATAAATCTCTACTTCCAAACTGGCTTTGGCCAAATACAGGAATTTATTGATTTTTTTAAAGGCATCCTTGGTGCTCAGGAAATTATCGCCTGGTGTATTGACATATACCAAAATCAATTCAGCAGCAAGCTTATCCGCCAATTTCTTGGCCCGTTGAAAGGCCTCCAGGTTTTCCTTCTCAAAGTCACAGGCAAAAACAAATCTCTTTACCTCAAAGCCCTCTATATAATCCTTGATGACCAAAACAGGAATATTGGAATTTCTTACCATTTTCTCAGCGTTGGAACCTACAAAAATCTCTTTGATTCCGTCAGTCCCTTGAGATCCCATTATAATTAGATCTGCCTGATGTTTTTCTGCTACGGCATTCACTTCGCTGTACACTTTATGATGTTTTACTATAGGCGTAATCTTGATTCCCTGCAGATATGGCTTTTCCAAAAATGTTTCAAATCTTTTTTCCGCCAACCTTATTAAAAATAAGGCTTGCTCATAGTGCGCTTGCTCATTGGCAGAAATAAGGGCCTCCGACAATTCCAGCATATGCAGGACAAAAATTTCAGATCCATATTTTGTAGCAATGGAAGCGGCCGTTTTAAGGGCATTTTCAGATTGTTCTGAAAAATCGACGGGTACAATAATTTTTTTCATAGGTTTATTTTTACTGATTTTATTATCAAAGGGTTAAAAAATAGCCCGCACAACTAAATGGTCATCGAAAACAATCTAGTTTCCGGTGCTTTGCGATGCAGGAACAAATCAAATGCCATACAGACATTGCGTACAAAAGGCCTTCCTTTTTCGGTAACATAAATACCATTTGAAACCATTTCGACCAAGCCATCATGGGCCATTTCCTTGAGCTTATCCATGGCCTCATCCAATTCGTTAAACCTTTCCTTTTGGTTCTCCCAGCTAGTATTAAATTTACACATTAAATTTAAGATATGCTTACGAATAACCCTGTCTTCTTCGGTTAAAATGTGTCCTCTATAAACAGGTATTATATTACTTTCCACCAGATGGTGATACTCTTCCAGACTTTTTACATTTTGCGCAAAACTATCCCAACTATCGCTTATACTGGAAATCCCCAAACCTACCATAACCCTGGTCTTGGAGGCTGTATACCCCATAAAGTTCCTGTGCAAGGTACCATTCTCCATTGCCTTGAAAAGCGAATCCGATTTTAGTGAAAAATGATCCATTCCTATTTCCGAATAACCTACTTCGGCCAATAATTTCTTGCCCATCTCATACTGCTCACGCTTCTCCTCCGCAGATGGTAAATCGGAATCCTTATACCCTCTCTGTCCATTTCCCTTTAACCAAGGAACATGGGCATAACTATAGAATGCCAAACGGTCTGGCATTAATTGTTTGGTCTTTAAAATAGTTTCGGCAACATCTTCCTTTGTTTGAAAGGGCAAGCCAAAAATAATATCATGGCCCACGGAAGTATATCCTATTTCCCTGGCCCATTGGGTAACATTTTGTACATTTTCAAAAGGTTGCCACCTATGAATGGCAAGCTGTACCTTTTTGTTATAATCCTGAACCCCATAACTCACCCTTCTAAATCCAACATCATAAAGCGCTTTTAAATGTTCTTTGGTGGTGTTATTGGGATGTCCTTCAAAACTAAACTCGTAATTCTCCGCACGGCTGGCAGTGGTAAAAATACCATTGATAAGACGCGTTAAATTTTCCGGGGAGAAAAAAGTGGGCGTACCCCCCCCGAGATGAAGCTCTTTTATCCTTGGTTTCGTTTCGAATAAATCACAATAAAGCTTCCACTCCTTCAAGACATCGCTTATATATGGGTTTTCAACTTCATGCCGTTTGGTAATTCTTTTATGACATCCGCAAAAAGTACAGAGACTCTCACAAAAAGGCAAATGTATATATAGGCTTATGCCTTCCTCTCCGTTACTTTCATTAAAATTTTTAATTAACGTATTCCGCCATTGATGGCCAGAGAAAGTGTCCAAATCCCAATACGGAACAGTAGGGTAACTGGTGTATCTGGGACCAGGGATATTGTATTTTTGTACTAGGTTGGTCATAAGCTATGTTCTTTACAATAGCTACAAAAATACTATTACACCGCCTGTAAAAATATGACACTTATCAGGTTTCACTTTCATCCCTAAAACAAGTACCAAGATTCCCCAAATAATTATTCTTCTAAAGAATTTGAAGTCGGCCGTAATTTAAATAATCGTTAAAAACTGCAAATTGGAAACTAATTTTTTAAATAATCCGTTCTAGAAGCCCCTTTATGATAAAAACTATATTTTTGTAAACTTAAAAAATAACCAATTATGACATTACTTTTAATGGCGGCCGGTAGTGGCAGCCGATATGGCAAACTAAAACAATTTGATGATTTGGGACCAAAAGACGAATTCCTAATGGAATTTAGTATTTATGATGCCTTAAAAAATGGTTTTGACCACATCGTTGCCATTACAAAAAAGGAAAATGTAGATTTTTTAAAGGAGCATTTATCCAGTAGATTGCCAAAGAATATTAAACTGGATGTTTTGGCCCAAGAAGTAAACGATCTTCCCGAAGGAGTAACCTTTACCGGTGAAAGGGCTAAGCCATGGGGAACTGCACATGCCGTATGGACTGCAAGAAATGTTATTGACAGGCCGTTCGCCATAATTAATGCGGATGACTATTATGGTAAAAATGCATTTGAAAGCGCTGCCGACTTTATCAAAAACAATGGCAACAAAGAGACATTTGGTCTTATAGCCTATATATTAAAAAATACCTTATCCGAACACGGTTCCGTATCCAGGGGTGTATGCAAATCCGAGGGAGGAAAACTAACTTCCATACAAGAACATACTAAAATAGAAGCTCAGGAAAATGGAATTATCGATACGGATTCTGGCACCAAATTTACCGGGGAAGAATTGGTCAGTATGAATTTTTGGGTTTGTCAACCTTCCATATTTCCATTTATTACGGATTACCTCAAGGACTTTATCGGAAATAAGGAGAACCATGCCAAAGGGGAAATATATCTTCCGTTCGCGATCAAGGAAATGATTGCAAAGAATTTGATAGATGTAGATGTAATTCCTTCCGCAAGTCAATGGTTCGGGGTTACCTACGCCAGCGACAAGGATGTTGCCGTTTCCGAATTACAGCGCATGACAGACGAAAATGGGTATACTTCTCCGCTTTGGGACAACGTTTAGAAAAGCTTATCCATGATTGCAACTAAAAATGCGGAGCTCAACGAGCTATTGAAAAACTTTTCTGTAGATAGGAAGGCCTATGGATTCCAAGGAATAAACCAGGGGTATATCAATGACACCTATTTGGTCCTGGACAACGATTACCCCTTGTATATTCTACAAAGGGTAAACCACAATGTCTTTAAGGACGTACATGGCCTCATGGGCAATATTGCCAATGCTTTTCAACATTTAAAGGACCAAAATTACACGCCCATTGAACTTTTAAAAACGCAATCGGGCAATTCCTATTTTAAGGATGAAGAAACAGGATACTGGAGGTTGATGACCTACCTCAACAACACTACCGCCTATGACAATGCCACGGATACAGGCATTGCTTTCGAGGCCGGTAGGGTGGTCGGGAAATTCCATCAACTTCTGGCAGAGGCCCCCTTGGGAAATTTTGTGGATACCATCCCACAGTTCCATAATCTTACCTTAAGGGAAAGTCAGTTTGAAGAAGCCGTTCTGTCCGCGAAAACAGAAAAATTGGAAACTGCCAAAGCGGCCATAGCCTTCGCCAAGCAAACATTGGAAAAGCTGACAATCTTGGACAATTCCAAGTTGCCGTTAAGGGTTTGCCACAATGACACCAAATTAAACAATATCCTTTTCTCGAAGGAAAATAACAAGGCCCTTTGCCTTATAGACCTGGACACCATTATGAAGGGGTATTTTTATTTTGATTTTGGAGATGCCATAAGGACCGTTGCAAATACCGCTGCCGAAGACGAACAGGATCACAGCAAGATTACTTTTGAAAGGCCTTTCTTTGAAGCTTTCATAAAAGGTCTGGAAAGTAACGGCCCCTTTTTACATAAGGAAGAAATAGACCTACTGCCTTGGGGAGCTGTATTTATGCCCTTCATTCACGGCTTAAGGGCCCTCACAGACTATTTGAACAACAATATCTATTACAAGGTATCTTACGAGAACCAAAATTTGGACCGCTGTCTTAGCCTGTTTTATTTCACGAATAAGGCAATTGAAGAAATTGGGTATATGACCCAAATAGTAAAGAATGGGCTAACACCCCAAGTTTAGTTTTATTGGGTATCTCCCATAGATTAAACCCTCTTGGTGGAATCCCTAACAATTAGGCTGGTTTTAATTACCTTGGTGGTACAATCCAAATATTCCTTGCTCTCCATCCTTTCGATCAGGACCTTGGCTGCCGTTTCCCCAATATAAGTACCGTGCTGACTTACAGCTGTAAGAGCCGGACTTACGTAGCGTGATAGTTTCCCATTGGTAAACCCTATAACGGAAATGTCTTCCGGCACCCTATACCCCCTTGCCTTGATCAATTTCAAGACCTCTACCGCTGTAATTTCATCCAAAGCCATTATACTATCAATAGACTTGTAATTCAACAAAAAAGTCAAGAGAACTTCCATATCATCCTCCTTGCCCACCCTTAATATTAATTTGTCATCAAAGGGGATACCTGCCTCTGCCAATGCCTTCTTATAGCCTTCCACCCGCAATCTACCTACGCTTGAATGATCAATAGCGGTAACCAGGGCAACTGTTGTACAACCTAAATTTAAAAAATATTTAGTGGTTTTATAGCCCGCCTCAAAATCATCGACTATCACCTTATCACATGAAATTTCATCCGAAACCCTATCGAACATTACCAAAGGAATTTGCTCGTCCAGGATATTTTGAAAATGTTCAAGTTTGTTCCTAAACTGTGTCTCTTCAGCCATGGACACTATTAATCCATCAACCGTACCCCCTCCTAGAAATTCAAGAGTCGCCACCTCCTTTTCATATGATTCATCGCTTATACAGCTAAGTAAAATATAGCCGTGTTCGTTGGCTACTTTTTCAATTCCTGAAAATACCTGGGTAAAAAAATAATTGAGGATATTGGGCACAACGACCCCGATGGTCTTGGTCTTCCGCTGTAATAAACTCAGGGCCACTTTGTTTGGCCTGTATTTATTATCCTTGGCAAACTGCTGTATTTTAGCTTTCAGTCCATCACTGATCTCATGACTATCATTGATAGCCTTGGAAACCGTTGAAATAGAAACACCAAAATATTGGGCAATCTCCTTTAGGGTTATTTTTTTCATAGAATCATCTTATCCCGAATTTCGGTAAAATAACTCCCTTTACAATATTTTTAAAAGATTTTTTGCAAAAATCTTTGGATTAGCCCAAGTTGATTACCCAATTTCTTTGTTCTATTTATATTTGTTAAATGTATTGATTTATGATGTTCTCGAACAGCTCCTGCTTCCCGCTCTGCAACTTCAACTCCCCATTTTCCTGGGCTATTTTGTAAAGGGCTTCCAGATTCAATTTACCATTCTCAAAGTCCTTCCCTTTCCCTGAATCGAAGGAGCTATATCTTTCCTCTAGCATTTTTCCATAGGCAGAGGAAGAAATAATCCTATCCGCCGTAATCAAAGCACGGGCGAAGGTGTCGGCCCCTCCGATATGGGCATGGAAAACATCATCCAAATCAGTGGAATTCCTTCTTATTTTGGCATCAAAGTTTACACCACCACCTTGCAGTCCACCAGCTTTAAGGAATACCAACATTGCCTCGGTAGTTTCCTGTATATTGTTTGGGAACTGATCGGTATCCCACCCATTTTGGTAATCCCCCCTATTGGCATCTATACTTCCCAACATTCCGGCTTTGGCCGCTACTGCCAATTCGTGTTGAAAAGTATGTTGGGCCAAGGTAGCATGATTTACCTCTATGTTTATTTTAAAATCTTTCTCCAATCCGTATTCACGCAGGAATCCTATAGCAGTTGCTGTGTCAAAGTCGTATTGATGCTTGGAAGGTTCCATAGGTTTGGGTTCTATAAAAAAGGTTCCCTTAAAACCTTGGGCCCTTGCATAATCCCTTGCCATCCCCAAGAATTGCGCCATATGATCCAACTCACGTCCCATATCGGTATTTAAAAGGGACATATAACCTTCCCTTCCGCCCCAGAAAACATAATTCTCGCCACCAAGGGCAATAGTTGCATCCAAGGCCAGTTTAATCTGTCCCCCTGCCCTGGCCACTACATTAAAATCAGGGTTGGTAGCCGCACCGTTCATATAACGGGGATTGGAGAAACAATTGGCGGTTCCCCACAATAATTTAATTCCAGAATTTGCTTTTTTCTCCTTCAGGTAATCGGTTATTATAGATAATCGTTTCTCTGATTCGGCAAAAGTGGCTCCTTCCTGTATAAGATCGAAATCATGGAAACAGAAATAATCGAATCCCATTTTACTGATAAACTCAAAAGCTGCATCTGCCTTGTCCTTTGCCGCCTGTACTGGATCGGAGGACTGGTCCCATGCAAAATTCTGGGTTCCTGGGCCAAACGGATCCGCTCCCTGCCCACAGAAGGTATGCCAATAGGCTATGGCAAACTTAAAATGCTCCCGCATGGTTTTCCCAGCAACCACTTGTTCTGGATTGTAATATTTGAAAGCCAAAGGATTATCAGATTCCTTCCCCTCAAATTTAATGTCCCCAATTCCCTTAAAGTATTCTTTGTTTCCAATTATTGCCATCTCTATTTTGTTATTTAATGATTAGTTCCAATTCTTTTTTCCAATTTTCATAGGCCAATTGATAAGCACTTTTATCGCTCAAAGGCTTAAAGGTCCTTACATGGTCGTTATTGGTGATATAGGTTCCAAATTTTTCAAAACCTCCTTCATTGATACCGGCGGCCCTTGCTGCGCCAATGGCCCCAGTGGTATTGTAAATCTCAATGTCCTGCGACACCAAGGTGGATATAGTATTTGAAAAAATGTCCGATCTAAACAGATTATCGTTCCCGGCACGCATTACTCCAATGTTTATGCCGTCGGACTTCAGGATTTCCATCCCATAGACAAAGGATAAGGCTATCCCTTCCAAAGCTGCCCTACAAACATGTGCCTTGGTGTGATTATTCAGGTTGATGTTGACCAGCCTGGTTCCAATATCCATATTGTTAAGCATACGCTCTGCCCCATTTCCAAACGGAATTAGACATACCCCGTCCGAACCTACAGGAATACCCGAAGCCAGGGAATTCATTTCCTCATAGGAATCCACATCCAGATTATTCAAAAGCCAGCGATATTGAATTCCGGCACCATTGATATTCAGCAACTTTCCTACTCTTGGCGTCTGTTTGCTATAATTAACATGGGCAAAATTGTTAACCCTGGTACTTTCCTTACCCGATAAACTATCCGTAACCGCATAGACCACCCCAGAGGTACCTCCCGTAGCAGCGACTTCTCCGGGATTAAAAACATTAAGAGCCAAGGCATTATTGGGCTGGTCACCCGCCCTATACAGTATTGGTGTACCAATTGCCAAGCCACTTTCTCGGGCCCCTTTGGCATCTACTTTGGACTGAAGTCCAAAAGTATTCACAATATCCGGAATAAAAGACTTGGGAATACCATAATGCCCTAGGAGCAGGTCTGCTACCGCATCTTCCTTGAAATCCCAAAGGGTACCCTCTGACAACCCGGAAATAGTGGTATTTAAAACATTGGAAAAACGAAAGGCTATATAGTCTCCTGGCAGCATTAATTTATCGGCGGCCCGGTAAAGTTCCGGTTCGTTTTCCTTTACCCATTTCAATTTGGAAGCTGTAAAGTTTGCAGGGGAATTCAATAAATGGGCCTTGCAAATGTCCTCCCCAATGTCGTCATAAGCCTTCCTTCCTATTTCCACTGCACGACTATCGCACCAAATAATGGATTTCCTTACCGGCTCGCCCAGTTTATCCACCAATACCAGTCCGTGCATCTGATAGGCAATGCCCACTCCCTCTATTTGATTTTCCGCTACACCGTACTTTTGCTTAATTTTCTTTATGCCCCTACATACGTATCCCCACCATTCCTTGGGATCTTGTTCTGCCCAACCATTTTTCAAGGCCAGCATTTCCATTTCCGTTTCCGGTTCCTGAACAACCCCAACACTTTTCCCTGTGGCCACTTCCACCAAAGCCACCTTAATTGAAGAGCTTCCAATATCCAATCCCAAATAATACATATGCCTTAAATTTTTATGGGATAAATTCCCAATATGAAAATTCTCGAAGAACCAATCAAATATATTAAAATCTATATCACGATAAGCATTTTGGGGTATAGGGCATAAAAAAATACAAGCAAAGTAAGCATCCAATAGCAAATCAAAATACACATAAGCATCTGAAAATTAAATAAATACATGCTTTTGGTATATTTACGAAACTTTTCGAAAACGCTTTCGTAGAATTAGGCACCTATATCTTTAGGCCGTCCTAAAAGAGACTACGATATATGGCCATAACCCTTGTTTTAATCTACTTCTCTTTCTTGCTAACCAGACCTTTGGTAAACTCGTTCAAGGTCTCCACTTTTTCCTCAAAATCCCCTTTTATGGTTTTTCGGAATTCGTTTAGATTTTTAACCAGATCATCTATATTCTCCGGAATTACATCTTCAAAAAACTGTCTTAGGCGTTTTGCGGTAGTAGGCGATTTCCCATTGGTAGATATGGCCACCTTTACATTGCCCTTGGTAACGATACCTCCCATATAAAAGTCGCAAAAAGGTGGATTATCGGCTACATTTACAAGTAAGTGCTTTTCCCTGCAGTCGTGATAAATCTGTTCGTTTACGGCCACTTTATCCGTTGTGGCAATAACCATATGACGCCCTTCCAAATAACTCTTCCTATAGCTATCCTGCGTTATTTTTACCTGATACTTTTTGGCAAGTTCCAAGGTTGCATCCAAGAATTCGGGTGCCACCATTTCTACTTGGGCATTGGGGCTGGACTTAAGCATGAACGTTAGTTTTTCCAAACCAACATTGCCACCCCCCACTATTAAAATATTGAGCTGGGATACCTTTAAAAAAACAGGATATAATTCATTCCTTTCCATAATGACTCTTGTTTTGTTCCACTACACATACGCGTTACAACAATTGCCTTTCCTTAAAGGATATCACCATTTATCCAAAAAAAACAATCCATTCAAAGATAAGGCACAAAATGCTAGGCCCTCTTTCATTTTGGCTAGATTTTTTCCATACACCATCTCCTTTATGACAATTCTATGGAAAATGGTGCCCACCTTTTTATGGCCATGACAAAAAACACTACTTATAACGCCCTAGCCCCTAATAATAGCTAGGACTTGTTGTGATAAATAACTGTTTTCTAACCTATAGTGACCGTCCTTGTAAACCCGTAAAAACTTGCCTTTGGAACAGCACAGTTGCCCGTTCCTTTAAGGGCCTATGAAATTAAGACATTCTTACTTGCCCATCTCCGTATATGTAATACTTGTTGGTTACCAACTGCTCCAGTCCCAGCGGCCCCCTATGGTGCAGCTTGTCCGTACTGATTGCCAATTCGGCACCAACTCCCATTTGTCCACCATCCGTAAACCTGGTCGAGGCATTGTGGTATACTGCGGCAGTATCCACCTGATTCATGAATTCCATGGCCAGCTCCTTATTCTGGGTCATAATGGTCGCGGAATGCCCTCCGGAATAGTTATTTATCTTTTGTACCGCTGATTCCAAATCATCAACCGCTCCAATAACACATTTCATGGCGAGGAATTCTTCATACCAAATAGACTCGGTTTTAATGGTAGTATTTGCGGGTAGTACCTCGGCCACTTTCCTATCGACCACAACGGTGACCCCATGGTTATTCAGGATAGTATTGAGCTCTGTTAACTTGTTGTAATAGTCATCCATTTTAGTATGGATCAGGATTTTATCAAGGGCATTACAGGCCGATATCTTTTGGGTCTTTGCATTTAAGATTACCTCCATACTTTGTGCCCAATCCGCTTCCTTGTCCACAAAGAGAAAATTATTGCCTCTTCCACTGACCAGTACTGCGCATTTGGCATGTTCCTTTACAAAAGCTATTAAACGCTCCCCGCCTCGTGGAACGATCAGGTCTAACTTCTCGGAAGGATTCCTCAAAAACTCTTGGGTCTCTTCCCTGTTCATATGAAGTAATTGTATCCACTGCGTATCCAAACCATTTTCCTCTAGTGCCAGGTGCCAACATTTCTCCAAAATAACATTACTGTGAACCGCTTCCTTTCCTCCCTTCAACAAAATTTTATTATTGGCTTTGAAGGCCAAAACAGCGGCTTCTATGATAACATCCGGCCTGGATTCGTAAATGATCATTATAGTCCCAAAAGGCGCCGTTTTATTTTCAATTTTCAAACCGTTTTCCAAGGCCTGTTCCGATTTTATTCTGCCCACTGGATCCTGCTGTTGTAGCACTTCTTGGATAGCCACAATCATTTCGTCCACCTTTTTATCATCCACAACAAGCCTATCGTACATAGCCCTGTCCCCTTTTTCGAAAAGTTTAAGGTCTTTCCGATTGGCGGCAATTATGCGGTTCCTATTGCTATCCAATATTCGCATCATGGATCTCAATACTTTATTTTTAATATCTGTATTTAACAATTTCATTCTTTCTATTTTTAGCTTACTTATATTATGCGGAAATCTTGGTTCCCACACTCTTCCCTTCCACAATATCCAGTATAACCCGTTTTCTTTTGCCATTGGCAATATAAGTCGGGATATTCTTGGAGGCGGTCTGTTTGGCAATATTCAACTTGGAGCCCATTCCACCTCTCCCTTCAGCTTCACCTTTATCTATGGTCTTTATATACTTTTCAACATTCTGGTCCACGCTCACATTCTTTATTACCTCAGTATCTTTATCATCAGGATGTCCTGTAAATAATCCATCCGTGTCCGTAAGGATAATCAATTTATCGGCTTTGGTAAGTTCTGCTACTAGACTTGCCAACTCGTCATTGTCCGAAAACATGGATTTGGTCAAGGAAACAGCATCATCCTCATTGGCAATTGGCACCACACCCTCTGACAAAAGGCCTTCATAGCAATTGATCATATTATCCCTGTGGTTTCCAGGGTTAAAGTCCCTTTTGGTTGCCAACACTTGGGCGCATTTCATTCCATAATCCTGAAATATATTGTAGTAATGCCGCATCATTCTTGGTTGTCCTATAGCCGAATACACCTGTCTCCTTGTGGCCTTATCCGTAATATGGCTCTCTCCCATCACTTCCATACCGGCAATAACCGATCCCGACGAAACCAAAACCGACATTATATTCCGTTCATACAATTCCGCTATCTGTTGTACCAGGTGATCAAGAACAGGTTTTACGATCCTATTGTCCTTATTGGTCATTACATTGGTACCTACTTTAATAACTACTCTTTGTTTATACATATTCTATTTATCTTGTCCCAATTCAACAGCGCGATTAAAAGCAGAGTACGCGGCCTCCTTAATAAGCTCCTTAACGTTATTATCGTCCATGGAATCCAATGCCGCCCTTGTTGTACCCCCTTTGGATGCCACCCTTTCCATCCATGAATTGGGGGAAAGATCGGATTGATTGAACAAATCCACAGCACCTTCAAAGGTCTGGCTAACCAACATTTTACTGTCATTACCAGAAAAGCCCATTTTTAAAGCTGCTTCCATCATACTTTGCATAAAATAAAAAACATAGGCCGGGCCGCTACCCGAAATACCTGTGGAAGCATCTATGAATTTTTCCGAGCTTACCAAAATCGATTTCCCTGTTGTATCCAATAAATTTTCTATGGTCAATAATTCTATTCTTGACACCTCCTTGGAAGCCGTATATGAGGTGACCCCTTTCCCTATCTGAGCAGGTAAATTTGGCATAGCCCGGACTATTTTTTGAAGCCCCAATTGGTCTTGAATGGACTTTATAGTGACTCCGGCCATAATTGAAATAACGATTTGCCCCTTATTGACCAAGTGTGTCATCTTCTTAAATAAGTCCCCGCTATGGCACGGTTTAACGGCAATAAAAATTAGATCGGCCTTGGGCACACATCCCTCCAAATTTTCATGTACTTCAAAATGTGCAATCTTTTTTAAGGACAAGGTCTTTTCCTGGGAACTGTCCAAGATCATTAAATTTTTTTTCTTTAATAATTTTGATTTTGACATGGACTCCGCGTAGGTCAATCCCATATTCCCTGCCCCAATTACTAATACTTTCATGTATTGTTTTTAAGTTTATACTTTAATTTACAACCCTATTCGCACAAGAACCGTGCGATATGCCCATTGCCATTATAGAGTTTATCTGTAGACCTCACCTTAGAATAGAAAAAACTTATACTAAAGCCCTACCCCTTGCTATGACAGGATTTGGGATTTTAATGAAATAATAGAAAATTATAGGTTTTGGCCCATTGCCAAAAGAGGAACCTGACAAAATAGTGTCAAATTGGATAAATAAGTTGCAATCCCAACTCAAAATTGATATAAGTAAAAGCCATCACCTACTGGCCACTGTATTCTGGTTGTAAAATATGAAAGTAGGATTGAGGTCAGGACCTGTCCAGGAGCATCTAGCCTGCCAGCAATACCCTTTAATGCAGGAAGTAAATTTTCAACATGGTAGCCTGTTCATTGAACTCATTGGATACACCATGGGGTATAGAGCCATCAAAATATAGAAGATCCCCTTTTTCCAAAAGCACCTTGTCTTTTTTGAGCAAATAGTTCACCTTGCCTCCAAGTACATAGATCAGTTCATTGGCATTGGTGGAAATTGGCTTTCTATACGCACCGGCTGCAACACTAACAATATATACCCTTATACTACTATCCGAAGAGGAACTGGACAACAGGTGCGTATACTCAAGGTTAACGGAATCTTCCCGGTCTTCCTTGGTCCCCGTTCCATTTTTGATTACTATATAATCCCCGGTAACATTAGAGGAAAGGTCCAGCTCTGACAAATCTATACTCAGGGTCTGCATTATTTTTAAAAGCACTGGGAGGGACGGAGTAGTCCTTAAATTTTCAATTTTAGAAATAAGCCCAGCACTAACACCAGTCCTTTTTGCCACTTGTTGAAGGGTCAAGTCCCGTTTTTGACGGGCCAATTTCAATTGTCGCCCTATATTGATAAGAATGTCATCCATTTAGCTACTATTGGTCATGTGTTGCAAAGGCTTGCTGCACAGACATTATTACAGCAAAAATAGACATTTATTTTAATTGAAATAAACTAAAACCTCAGTATGATTTAAATGGAGCTTTATACTTAGGCAATCGATTGGATAAATTACTATTTAAAAGTCTCCAGTCTATATAAAAGGTATAAACCTCAGGGCAGGCCTGCCTTTGTCGGCAGACAGGCCTGTCTGTCCATAAAGGCAGGTCCTGAACCCAATAATAGGAATCGACCCTATGGTCGAGGTATTGAACCTAGATCCCGCCGATTAAGGCGGGATTAGTTCAACTTGCAATTTTAAGTGCGTCTTACTGACTTCTCAAAATTGAGTTTCACTAATAAAATGGGTAAATATACGTTCTCCTTAAAAGACCGTGCTTTACCATTACCCTTTCTGATTAAAATCTACCGTTCTATCGCTGATGGACGCAGAAAGCCTAGGGGCATCGGGATGATTCTTTTCGGAAGGGGTGGGATGCACAAACTGACTTTGCCTCCCTTCAATTGAAATTTGACCGGAGGGATCCAAAGTTAAAAATGCAAATATGGAATCCTTGTACATGGCCCTACTGCCGTCGGAGCCATAACCCTCCCCCACATAAAAATAGGAAGCGCTGTTCATTTGAAAATAATGCACCTTGTTTATAAAACTGTGATCATCCACATGATGGTGCCCACAGAAACAAGCTATTACTTTTTGATAGTCCGTTCTATTGTTGGCATCATCAATAACCTTTCTAACTGCAAACCTGCTGGGAGAGGACCACCCATCCCAAATCTCATCAAAAGCCTGATGGGAAAAAATTATTGTCTGTTTATCCGTTTTTTCCAAATCCTCTTTTAACCATTCTATTTGTTCAGGGTTGACCAAACTTCTATTTTGTTGTTCTATATAAAAATTGGCATTGCCGTAATCCTCGTAGTTCCCTTCCTTCTTAATAAAATTTCCATCCATAACCACAAAGTGAAAGTCGCCCTTATCAAAGGAATAGTAGTTCTTCTCCATCCCAAAAAAATCCATGGCATCTTTCTTGGTAACCTTGTCCATATCATGGTTTCCCAACACATGATATTTTTCCCCCTTGTAGGTGTTCCAAAGATCCATACACTCTTGGGCTTCTTCCGTTGCATAGCAAAAATCCCCACCTTGAATTATAAAGTCCAATTCGCGGGAAGAAGCTTCCTTTATAAAAACCTCCAATCGCTCCAAGGCATCTGAACAATAGCCATGGTGGATATCGGTTATAAAACCTATATTGACCTTCTTTTTTTTGGTCATTTCCAATTTTGGTACGAAGGCATAAGCCCCAATATTACCTAACCCAAAGGCCAAGGTTCCCATGCCCATCTTGGCCATAAACCTACGACGTCCCCTTTCTTTATTTTGCATGTTGTTCTATCTTAATTACTTAACTTAACCACTTACTTTGTTAGATCTCGAAGATGCGCATTTGTTGAGCCATTCTTCACTAAAGGGATCTATATCTCCAAACCGCGAAATTTCAAACGCTGAGAAATCCAAAGGATTGGGTCTCCCCGATGCCATTTCGGCAATTCCAAGCCCTACCCCACCGGCAACAGAAATTCCGGCACCACAACATCCTGAGGCCACCAGGAAACCCTTGGTTCCTGGGACATCTCCCAAAACCAATTGGGAGTCTGGAGTATAGCCCGAAAATCCTGCCACGTAATATTTGATCCCCATATCATAAATAGCAGGAAAGAAACGTGCGAGTCGCTCTCCATTTTCAAAAAGATCCTCCATGCCTTCATCGGCACTAAAAACGAAATCGGAAATATCCCTGGGCACATCTTTTGGGGAAGCAACCAACGATTTCCCCTCGCGTATCCCAAACAGCAGCCCCCCTCCTTCAGGTCGGGCATAGGCCTGGGCGTCCGGTAACAGGACCATGGGTGAATTTGCGGGAAATATATCGGCCCGTTCCGTTATCCAATACTGACTTCGTACCGGGGCCATGGGAAGTCCCACCCCCATTTCCTTCGCGAGCAAGGGCGCCCAAACACCCGCTGCATCCACAACGGTTTCTGCCATTATTACAGCTTCCGAAGTCTTTACCCCTTTTACTGTTCCCCCATCATGAATAAGTCCAATGACTTCAACACCCAAACGAATTTTAGCCCCTCTATTTTTGGCACACCTGGCAAAGAAAGTCCCCAACATATAGGGATCACAATAGGCCTCATTGGGAACAAATCCAATTTTCAAAGCCTCGTCCACCTTCAGCCAAGGGGTTTTATTTTGGGCCTCCTCTTTGGTTAGATAGTAGGCTTCCTGGTTGTATTCCTTGGCGATTTCCATAAGTTTCGCCAAATCCCTCACCTTGGACTCACTGGCTGCCACATGCATCATACCTACCTCCTTAAAGTCCAATGTCTCCCCCAACTCTACTTCCATCTCTTTGGCTACTTTAAAGGTCTCTATTGTAAGCGGAATATAGGCACGCTTGGAACGCACCATGGTCATTAAGGCAGCTGCCCTACTGGTTGCCGCATTATTCAATTCATTGCGCTCCAAGAGCACTACTTGTTTTTCTGGATTATTTTTGGTGTAATAATAGGCAATGGCACAACCGAATATCCCTCCTCCAATTATCACTAAATCGAACTTTTCAACGGACCTACCCTTCATTAAACTTCTGTATTTTAAATAATTTTCTAAAGCCATCATAAGGCACCCTGCCTTAAAAAAATAAAATGTGCATTTGTATTCCCTATGGTTCCTGGGTTTCGAAAATGGACATGGGCACTTCCCCGGTCCATGAAAGCGGAACATTGCCACAACCAAAAAGATAAGCTATGGTAGTGGCCGTATTAACGGAATTATTGGGTTCCTTTAAAGATTGTCCTTTTTTTATTCCAGGTCCCGTTATGGCCCAAGGCACTTCCAATTCTTGCGGGGTGATTCCCCCATGACCTTTTTCGGGCACTCCTCCGTGATCCGTAAAAAACATAAAATGTGTATCCTCGTATAGTCCTTCTTCCTTTAGTCTATTTATAAACTCTCCAATTTGCACATCCACTTCTTCAATGGAAGTAATATATTCCGGGGACATCCAACCATGATTATGGCCCGCATGATCTGTATGCACGGAGTAAAGAAAAACCATGGTAGGGTCCGACTTGTTATTGACGATAAAATCGAATGCCTTTCCATAATTATTTTGATATTCATCATTCTCCTCAAAACTTAATTCATCTATATAGCGCGGGTTGAACGAATTGATCAATTCGGCCCAATTGTAAAAGAAAGCTGTCTTTACATCTGGAACGCCTTCCTTCAAAATTTTGAAAATAGAAGGATAATACCCCTCCTCATCGGTCTCTATGGCCGGCAGGGTCACATTCTGCAATTCCCAACTGTTACTCAATACTCCATGTTGTTCAGGGCCGCTTCCAGTAAGATGGGAAGTCCAATTGGGCAGGGTCACCGAAGGCATCACATTTCTGGTGGTCAAGGACAGCACCCCATCTGCCATAAGCGCATCCAAATTTGGGTGTTTTGCCGTTCTATAGCCATCCACACTTATACCGTCCAGGCCTATGGCGATAACACGCTTCGTCTGAACCCTATTTTCCGGGGCTTTTTTGGCCGTATCACAACTGCCCAATAACCAAATTAAACTCCAATAAACGATCAAATTCCGTTTCCTAATCATATTTTATAGTATTTAATTTAAGTTGATAATTATACATTGCTACACGGATATAGGCGGTTACAATTTTAATATCAGCGCCTCACAAATAAGATTATCAGAGCACTAAAAAAACACATCACCGCAGTTACCACAAAAACTATGTTTTGCTCTCCGGTAACATCTATCATATATCCTATAAAGGGCTCACCGGCCCCTGCAAAGGCATAGGCAAAAGTGTTCATAACCCCTACACCTGTTCCCGACCTTTTAATTCCCAACAAATCCGGACTCAGGGGCCAATAACAAGATTGTGGGCCATATACTAAAAAACCGGCCGAAAACATCAGCACCAAGCCCCCAAGTAAATTATCTTTCGGCACCAGATAAACCATTAAAATGACCAGACCTGCCAACCCCATTGATAGCGCTATAGGTTTGGATCTATTGGAATTAAAGACCCTATCCGATAATTGTCCAAAAAAAATAGTCCCCAAGGCCATCCCCACTGGAAGAGCCAACGCAATCCACAAATTGGTGTTTTCATTTAATTTTGTGCCCAAATAATAAAGGGGTACCCAAACCAGAAGCCCGTATCTTGCCATATTTTGAAAACCGATAGAGATACATGCCAATATGAATTTGTTGTTGCAAAGAACCTTTTGGTAACGTTCCAAAGAACTTTCATTTTCTTTGGGCAAAACCAGTGGCATGTCATCCTCCACGGGTTTAAAACCAGCATCTTCCGGTTTATCGCGAACCACGAAATAAAAAACACCACAGCCCAAAAGAAGTAACAATACCGGTAATCTAAAAAGCCACCGCCAATCCACTTCATACGTGTCCAACATTATTATGGACAACAAATAAATGAGTACCGAGGAGCAACCAGCTGCAAACACATAAAAACCAAAAGCTTTTCCTCTTTCCTTCCCTCCCCACCAATTAGCTACCATGCGGCTCCCTGGAGCCCAGCCCAATGATTGTGAAAAACCATTCAAGGCCCAGAATACTACGATCATCCAATAGGCAGTTGCAAAACTTGTGGCCCAGTTCATTAGTACTGAAAGTAAGCCCCCTATCACCATCATCCGGCGTGCACCAAACTTATCGGCCAAATTACCGTTAATAAATTGTCCTATTCCATAAGCCCAAAGCATGGCGGCACCGGCCCAGCCAATATATTGTTTTGCCACATTGAATTCTAGGGATATACCCTGGATTGCCCACCCGAAATTCTGTCTACCGGTATAGTAAAATAGGTAGCAGAACATAACTGCAAATAACATTTTCCATTGGTACCTTCGGAAATTTTGATTTGTATTTTCTATGGGATTCATTTATGCTTTTGGTTTTACCGAGACCCTAAACCAACGTTGTTTTTTTGCCTCTAATACGGCCTCCTCTATACTTTCTAAGTCAAAGGGCGGACTCACAAGTTCATCAAAAGGGAAGTTCCTATGATTTCGTTCCAAAAAGTGAATAGCTTCTTCCAAATGCCATGGTGCATAATTGTGAATACCATTTACGGCGAGACATTTTCTAATAATTTGTTCGGCCGTGACCTTCAATTCGGAATCCGGATGTACCAAGCCTACCAGGATGTATTGCCCACCTGGTCTTAATAGACTTATTCCCTGGGGAATCAATTCCTTAACTCCGGCAACCTCAAAAATGGCGTCCGCCCCATCTCCAAGCCTGTCCAATAAAAATGACGTCGCCTTATGCATATCCCGTCCATCCACAGGGTGGGCTCCAAATTTTCCTATTATTTCAAATCGATTCAAATTGATATCCAAACAATATATCTCGTCAACGCCCTTTTCCTTTAGAAGTGCACAGGCATAGACCCCTAATAGCCCACCACCCTGCACTACTACTTTTTTAGGCATATTTTTTAATTGGGACACGGCATTTACCATTGTTGCAAGAGCGCAATTGGCAGGCGCGGCCATAGGGTTATCGACGACCTCCGGAACCTTCACCAAATGTGTACCCCGTCTAATATGGATGATGTTGGAATAACAGCCATTTAAGCCACTACCCTTGTTAATGGATGCGTGGCCATACTTAAAAAGTTCTTTGCATTTTTCGGGGAGTCCATAATCGGTACATGCAGCACATTTCCCGCAACTATCTGCAATGGTCCAAGTTACCCGATCTCCTACGGCAAACCCAGTGCGGTCTTTAATTTCAACAATTTCCCCAACTGCCTCATGACCTAGTATACAGGGAACATCTTCCCTTCTTTTTCCTTCAATGGTATGCAGGTCGGATCCACAAATGGTAGCCAAAACAATTTTCACCAAAGCTTCGCCCTCGTTCAACTCAATTGCCAGTTGTTTTTGTTCAAAGCCAAAAGGTTTCCCCGTTCCGTGAAAAACTTGAAATTTGGAATTAAAAAGTTTAGCCTTTAACATAATAAGAAACAAATTTGACATCTAAAAATAGGAACCTTTGGTGTCCTTCAAGTACTAAATAATTACCTATACATTAACATTGGGTGCCATAAGCGCTGGCAATAAATAAAACCGCATTATCAATATTACCTACTGATTCCCAAAATATTGAAACGTAGCATATCCCTATCTAATCCGAACTTTGCTGATTCCACTTTAAAGCTGCCAATCCCCCACCAATGAACGACATGATAACAAAAAAGTAGAATAGACTGTTCCAACCGTAATATTCATTGATGGCTACCACAATAAAACCGGAGAACATCTGTCCCACAGACCCCATTCCATTGATGATACCAGCAGCCATTGCAGCACCCTTGGTACCCCCAACATCCATAGAACCAGCCGTACAGATCAGGGAATCCGGTCCGTAGGTCGCTATCCCTATAAGGGCAATACTGATAACGGTCGCTATTTTCCCATAAGGAACCATATACGGATGGGCAAGGCAGGCAAGCCCTAAGCCTATCATCATAAGGGATACGGTACTAAACCTATTGGAGTTAAAAATTTTATCCGAACTATAGCCTGCTAAAATAACCCCAAAAAAACCAATCAATTCGTATACCGAAGACATATAACCAGCATCGCTGACCCCATAGTGCAAGGCTTTTTCCAAATAAACGGGCAACCAAAAAAGAAAGGCATATCTGGTCATCTTTAGGATCATATAGCAACTGGAATATATCCAGAGGGAACTATTTCTTAACAACACGCCCAAAATCTTCAGTTTCTCTACCTTGGCCCCCCCTTCAAATTCGTACTTATTTTCAACTATTTTGGGTAGGCCAACATCCTCTGGGTTGTTTCTGGTAAACAGAAGGTATAAAAAGGCAATAACAAAGAGTATCAGGGAAGGGAAAATAAACCCCCTTTTCCAACCCAGTTCCGAAAGGAACTCCATATCAAAAGCCGCATAGGTGGCAAAGATAGTAGCCAGAAAGCCCCCTGTAACATAGCATGTAGACCACCAGGACATTACTATACCACGCTCGGTCCGCCTGAACCAAGGGGTCATATTCTTTATCAAACCACTCCAGCCAGTAGATTGTCCATAGCCATTAAGCGCTATAAGAAAAACAATTACCCCTGCAGAAAATGTCATGCCAAGAAACAAGTTACCAATGGCGGCTAGAAACAATCCAACCGTGACCACTTTCCTAGGCCCAAATGTATCGGACAGGTATCCATTAACAAATTGCCCAATGGTGTATATTAAACTGTAAACAAAAATAATAGAAGCATAGTCCGAGTTGTCCAGCCCCAAATCCTGTTCCATGGAACTCCAGGTGACCGATAAATTTTTCCTACCAAAATAAAACCCCGCATAGGCGAGCCAAGTAAGAACAAATATTCTTTTCCTCCAATATTTCTGGTCTGTGGTTAAACTCATGGTTGGTTGTGGTTCTTTAATTCAACTTAAAATTCAGAAAACTATGTCTAAAAAATTATATAGTTGATATATACCACCTATGTCTTAAAACAGTTGGTGGCACTTAAATTACAGTATGTGATAGTTATTCTATTGTTACTATACTCAGATCAAATAACAAATAGCAGCTATGCATATTAATGCAAAGACTACCAATTATTACAAATCATTATTTCAAAAAACCTATTTGAATAAGATATTCCTCCAATACTTTTAGAAAGTCCTCCATATCCCTATAATCTATCTGCCCTATATTGGATATCCTAAAGGTATCATAATTATTCACCTTACCCGGATATATGGTAAACCCTCTTTCGAAGAAAAAATCGTGCATCTCATCAAAATCATATCTATCATTCTTAGGTTCAATGATGGAAGTTATTATTTTGGAGTGGTGTTCCCGGTCTATCAAATATTCCAATCCCATTTTACCTATTCCGCTGAGGAGAGTTTCCCAAGATTTGGCATATCTGGCATAACGTTTTTCAATAGTTTCCTCCTTGGTTTCCAAAATGGCCTGTTTTAAGGCATAAAAGGTTTGTACAGGAGGGGTAAATCGTGTTTGGTGGGTCTTTTCAAAATAGGCATACTGCGCATATAAATTTAAATACAGGTTCCTCATGGGAATGGACTCTGTTGCCAACAGGGCTTTTTTATTGCATATAGCAAATCCAATTCCTGCCATTCCCTGAATATTCTTATTGGAGCTAGCTGCCAAATAATCAATGTTCATAGCTTTCATGTCTACCGGAATAGCAGCAAAACCACTCATGGAATCCACTATAAAACCAATACCGTAATTGGCGCATAATTTCCCAACAGCTGTAATGTCATTCAAGAGTCCTGTTGTGGTCTCATGATGTATCATAGCCAAATGTGTCAATCCCTTTTCAGCCTTAACAACCTCCTCCAGCGCCTTTAAATCTATAGGGACTATGGATGAAGATTCAAAAACAACCATATCCATCGTATATATTTTGGCAATCTGGCACATACGTTTGCCATAGGCTCCATTATCTATTATAAGAATACGGCCATTGTCCGGGACTACGGAACTCAATATGGCCTCAACCGTGGCCGTTCCGGAACCTCCGAACAAAACAGTGGCATAATCCTTTGGATCTCCCACAAATTTGGTTATCTCAGTAGCACAGTATTCCATAAGATCCCCAAACTCCTTTTCCCTTGGACAAATATCGGTAACTACCTGGGCCAATTTTACGGAATCGGTGGTAGTTGCCGGACCAGGATTGAGCAACACATTTCTTTTTATTTGCATTTGGTATTTTTCTATTAAAATATTAGAATTACTTCAATTGATTTAAATTTAGGATACCTCCTTAGGCAATGTCCCATGGCAGGGAATAGGTCTTGACATAGGTATATCCTTTCATGGTCTCAATAACACCTTCCTTATACCCCAAGCCGGAATCCTTCACACCTCCAAAGGGTGTCCATTCCAAGCGGTAACTCGGTGCCTCGTTTACATTTACGGTACCTGTATCCAATTCGGTAATAACCCTTTGAATGGAAGGCCAGTGATTGCTCACCACACCGCCGGAAAGGCCATAAGGCGTATCATTGGCAATGTCTATGGCCTCATCCAAAGTTTTGAACCTAATTATAGGCGCTACGGGCCCGAAGGTCTCCTTGGCCACTACTTCGTGGGCATTTTGTACATGGTCCAAAACCGTTGGGGCATAAAGGGCACCATCGCGTTTATGACCGGCCAATAGCACTGCTCCATTATCAATGGCATTCTGGACTCTAAATTCCATCTCCTTGGCGGATTCTTCGGTAATAACCGTCCCCATATCATTTTGGGCATCATAGGGGTCCCCGTATTTCAAGGCCTTGACCCTGGCCGTTAATTTAGCGGCATAAGCATCCGCTATGCTTTCGTGAACCAAGATCCTTCTAATAGCGGTACAACGCTGAGCCGAATTTTTAAAGGTTCCGGACATGGTCACTTCCACTGCCTCTTCTATGTCGGCATCTTCCAGAACCAATAAGGCGGAACTACCTCCCAGCTCCAAAACCAATTTTTTATACCCCGCCTTGGAGGCAATAATTTTTCCTACCCTACTACCACCGGTAAAGGAAACCATGGTTATTTCCGGATGTATGGTCATCATTTCCGCTGTTGCCTGCACGTCTGCTCCATTGATGACATTCAACATATTGGGTGGCAGGCCACAGTCTAAGGCCAATTGTGCAAAATAATAGGCAGATAGAGGGGTTTTTTCAGACGGTTTCAAGACCACCGTATTGTTGGTGGCGATGGCCGGAGCTATTTTATGCACCACCTGGTTCATAGGATGGTTAAAAGGCGTTATACAACTAATAAGCCCCAGGGGAACACGCGTGGTATAGATCCTTCTTGGTTTGCCATTTTTGGAAACATCACAGGGAAATACCTGGGAGTCATCATCCAAAGCCTTCATGGCCGAAAATCGCAGTACATCGGAAACCCTACTGGCTTCATAACGTGTATCCTTTAAACAAAGTCCGGTCTCATCGGTAATCATTTTACTCACCTCATCGACCCGTTCCTCCAATGCATTTGCAATCTTGTTCAGTATGTCGTACCGTTCATAACGGGTAAGGTTAATTTTGGTATTCTTCGTATCCGTCAATACCTTGTCCAAGGTTTTTGTATCCAAGGACGCCACCCTACCAACCTGCTTTTTGGTGTATGGATTATAAATATCTATCCATTCGCCACTTGTAACCTGTTTTCCATTGATTATACTTCCAAATTCGATCATAGTTGTGTTTTAAATAGTTTAGTTGGAGAATCCATTGCTCAAGAAGTGGAACAAATCGAAGTTCCTACTAGTACCTGATGCCAATTTATCACTGTATTCCGCGTTCAGTTTTTTATTGAATATCATGGGCACTACTTGACAGTGCTCTCCTCCATGTGAACGCAGACCTTCCTTCACCTTATCCAATTCATGCCAATCCGGGGTCCTACCAATGGTAGTGGCCGAATCTGCCAATACCACCAAATCCCCGATTCTATCACCTGGAAGTTCATATTCCTCAACGGCCTGGGCGTTGGTAAGTACCTTTTCTATTCCGTCCAAGGAAAGCAAATAGTCCTTGGCCGCTTGTAATTGGGATTTATCCTCCAAATACAGCGTACCATAACCTCCTAGGGCCCCGTGGTGCACCACATAAGGATCCGTGATGGGCAGGATTACCCTTGATCTTATATCTTGGGCATCCAAAAGCTGTTCTATAAACTGCACCTTTGGACTGCCATCCGGATTGGTCTTGGCCTGCATACCATGATCGGCGGTTACCCCGATAATGGCACCCAACTTGTCCAATTCCCCCAACCAAAGATCTATTTTGGATAAGAAATCGTTCGCATCCGCACTTCCTGGAGCATATTTATGTTGCACAAAATCGGTTGTTGTCAAATACATGACATCAAAATGTTCCCGTTTCAAAAGTTTGGCCCCAGCTTCAATGCAATAAACCGAAATATAGGGATCATAGATACCTGGTCTTTCCTTGCCCATCAATCCTTGCTCCACGTTTTCAATACCGTTTTCCTCCAAAGTTGCCTGATTGGCAAATTCTGCCGAAAAGCAGATACCCTCCAAATTGTGAGCCAGCATTTTTCGCAACTTATCCTTGGCTGTAACCACAGCCACCTTTCTTCCGTTTTTACTTAACTCTGATAAAATAGTGGGAACCTTTAGATACTTTGGGTCGTTCATCATTACCTCTTCCTGAAGTTCGGTATCCCAATAAAAATTGCCACAAATTCCGTTAACCTTTGGAGTAACCCCAGTAACGATGGCCATATTGTTCGGATTTGTAAAGGATGGTATCACACTTTTTACCATTCCCATAGAACCTTCCTTTATAAACCTTTGTAAATTGGGCATTACCTCCTTGGCCGCTTCATAATAAGGATAAGATGTTCCATCCATACATATTCCAATAATGGTCTGCTTTTGCTCAGGGTAATTTCTGTCGTTAATCTTCATGTCTTAAAATATCTTTGAGTTTCTCACTAATTTTGCACTAAAGTACAAAATTTTTACTAATAGGATAATTTTAGTTACAAAAAATGAATGTCATTTTGCCAAGTACAGGAGGAGTATAATTATGAAACAAAAATCAGCCTAATATCCTTGGAATTATTCGATCTAAGATTATTTTATTGTTAGCTAAACACTAAATTCTTTAAA
Source organism: Arenibacter flavimaris (assembly GCF_030291335.1). Taxonomy (NCBI): domain Bacteria; kingdom Pseudomonadati; phylum Bacteroidota; class Flavobacteriia; order Flavobacteriales; family Flavobacteriaceae; genus Arenibacter; species Arenibacter flavimaris. Next base: position 38,160 of record NZ_JASWIM010000014.1, on the reverse strand, counting down.
TCAACAATCCGCTCTTTCACTAAAAGAAGGATGGTCCTGGACCAATTAGACATAAAAAAATCCCTATTTCATTTTGGAAATAAGGATTTGAAAAATTCAAAATACCGTTAAACCTTAGTCGATCAACCCAAAAACCCTTGGCAACCATAAAGAGAGCTCCGGCACATAGGTCAGGATCAATAATACGGCGGTCATTGCCGCCAATAAGGGCAATAAGGGCTTGATCACTTTTGTGACCGGAACTTTGGCAACACCGCTACCAACAAACAGGAGCGTCCCTACGGGAGGGGTACATACGCCTATACATAAGTTGAGAACGATTACCATTCCAAACTGTACAGGGTGCATCCCCAATGCCATAACCACAGGCAAAAATATAGGGGTGAAAATTAATACTGCCGGGGTCATATCCATAAAGGTACCCACAACCAGAAGGGTAATATTTATAAACAATAGTACCAACAAGGGATTCTTAACAGATTCCAGAAGGAAGCCCGTAAGCGATTGCGGAATGGATTCAAAAGAGAACAACCAGGACATGGCCATGGAGGTAGAAATCAAGAACATAACAATAGCGGTTGTTTTGGCACTGCGGAGAAGGATTGGCCTGAAATCGGCAAACTTCAGCTCCTTATTCACAAATCCGAGCAAAACAGCATACACCACGGCAATGGCCGCCGCTTCGGTGGCGGTAAAAATTCCTGCCACAATTCCACCAACTACAATAACCAACAAGGTTAAACTCAAAATGGCATTCTTAAAATCATGGAACAACTTTTTAAAACTTACCCTTTCTTCCTTGGGCAATCCCTTTTTTCTGGCATAAAAATAGACCATTAACATAATGGCAAGGCCTACCAAAATACCAGGTATATATCCTGCAATAAAGAGGGCAGCCACCGATGCCGTGCCTCCACTGGCCAGGGCGAAAATTATTAATACGTTACTGGGCGGTATCAATAGACCGGTGGTTGAGGAACTAATGTTTACGGCAGCACTAAATTCCCTAGGGTAACCATCATTAGCCATTTTTTCCGTAAGTGTACTTCCAATGGCCGATGCTGCTGCAATGGCGGAACCTGAAATGGCCCCGAACAACATAGCGGAGATTATATTAACATAGGCCAGGCCCCCGGGCAAACTGCCAATAAGTGATTTGGCAAAATCTATCAAGCGGTTTGCAATACCACCACGGTTCATTATTTCCCCGGCCAATATAAAGAAGGGAATGGCCAATAAGGCAAAATTATCTATACCTGTCGTCATTCTTTGACTTACCGTAGTGGTAGCAGGCATATACGCTATATTGATCAGAAGGGTAATCGTTGTAGAGATACCAATAGCATAAGCAACAGGCACCCCATAGGCCAACAAGCCCATAAAACTAATAAACAATACTAGGATACTTATGGTTTCAATACTCATTGTTATTGGCGTTAAAGGTTATTTTAATGTGATAAACGGAAAAGAAAATGATTATTAGGCCACAAATAGGCACTATAGCGTAAACATAGCCAAGCGGCACCAATAATGCAGGGGACAACTGGCCCAACTTTAAGGTGGTATATACCAAATTACCTCCACCAATAACCATAATGACCAAGGCAAAAATAGCCATCACAACCTGAATTATCCTATGTCTCCTTTTTTGTTTGTCTGCCGGAAGTTTGGACAATAAAAAGTCCATGGACAGATGTCCTTCCTTTTGTCCATTGATATAGGCAGCACCCAAAACCGTTAACCAGATCAATGAAAACCTGGCAAACTCCTCCGTGAACGAGCTTGACTGTCCCACCACATATCGGGAAACCACCTGCCAAACCACATCGAGCACCAATAAACTAAAAATTAGAACCAGCAACCCTTCTATGGCCTTATTCAATATTCTGTACGTCGTATGCATTATTGATTGTTAATTTGGTCGATTATTTTTTTCATTTTTGGATCCTCCATCAAATCCTCTAAAATAGATTTTGTTTTTTCTACGAAGGGACTTTTATCTGGATGATAGATTTGTACATTGGCCTTTTCCAAAATTTCCATGCCTTCCTCTACGGTTTCCTGCCAATATATTTTTTGTTTTTTTACGCTGTCATCTGCCGCATCTTGTAACCAACCCTTTTCTATATCGCTCAAAGTATCCCAAAACTTGGTGCCTACTACCACAACATCCGGAACCATACTGTGCTGATCTAAGGTATAAAATTTACAGACTTCGTAGTGATTGGAGGTTACAAATGAAGGAACATTGTTCTCGGCACCATCTACCACTCGTTGCTGTAATGCGGTATAAAGCTCACCATACGCCATTGGGGTAGCAGAGCCACCTAGGCCGTTTACCATGTTCACGGCCATTTGGTCGTTCATTACCCTAATCTTCTTGCCCTTTAAATCCTCCGGAGTCTTAATAAATCCATCCAAGGTATAGAAACTTCTACTTCCCGCATCATAAAAACAGAGGCCACGGAGCAAATATTCGCTGCCCCCTTCCAGTAGTTCCTTGCCTATAGGTCCTTCCAATACCCTGAACATATGATCGCTGTCCTTAAATAAATAAGGAACACCCAAAACCCTATATTCCGGAGAAAAGCTGGACATAGAGGCGGCACTTACCTTGGTCATGGCAACACTACCTATCTGCAATAATTCCAAGACCTCCCTTTCCGTACCCAACTGTCCATCGGGAAATATCTTGATCTGCAACTTTCCGCCCGATTTTTCCTGTAGAGCCTCTTGCATGGCCAATATACCCTTATGGACCGGATGGGTTATTGGCAGGGAATGGGCAAAGAACAAGGTCTTGTGGTCTGTAATATCCGAGCAAGAATAAAAGCTTAAACATGCCAAGACACCAATCGTAATAATTAATTTTCCCAAAAGGGGTTTATAAACCTGCATATACATTTTTTTACTTGGTCGTTAACGTTAACGCTATTTATCTTTAGATTTCATTTCCAAAGCTTAAAAATACTCTATTTTTTAAATTTTACAACAACTCGGCACAATATTAGCAATTTACCTGCGTCTTCATCAACAATTACATCCATATTTTACAAATTTACCAATCTAGTTAGAGCAGCATTTCCCTAATACCCTTTTCCAGGCCATAGAGTTCGGACATCCCAATAGCCCTTCCAATTAGTGAATACCCTGAGTAAAATTCGTCTTTCCTTTTTTTGTCATCCAACAAAACGTGTCCGTGATCTGGCCTAATAGGAATGGCCACCTCTCCAACACCACTTTCATGTCTCCTCCACTGCTCTTTAACAATCTCCAGCATTAGCTTGGGCATAGGTATGGATCCATCCAAATGGGCAGCTTCATAAAATTTACCGTCGTCTTCCCTTGAAACATTTCTTAAATGTAAAAAATGAATATGTGGCCCAAAATCCCTTATAATTTTAAGAAGGTCGTTGGAGCTTACCGCACCCAAAGACCCTGAACAGAACGTTAATCCATTACTTGGCGATGGAATGCAATCCAGAATATATTTTAAATCCCCATAGGTGGAGGCAATACGGGGAATACCAAAAACAGGGAATGGCGGATCATCCGGATGCAGTGCCATTTTTAGACCCAGCTTTTCGGCCTCTGGAACGACCGCTTTTAAAAAATAAGCCAAATTTTCCCTGAGCACGGGCTTTTCTATCCTACTTACCTCCTCCAAAGTGGACCTGAAATCCGAAAGGGGAATGGCCTCTTTAGAACCCGGCATACCCGCCAAGACGGCACTTTTTAACCGCTCCCGCCCTTTCTTATCCAGGGTATTGTAATAGTGTTTGGCCTTTTCAATCATTGCCTCTCCATAGACTTCTGCCGCCCTCTCCCTTTCTAGGATGAACAAATCAAAAGCGGCAATGGCAACAGGATCGTATAACAAACTAATGGCCCCGGTGGGAAGCTCAAAATTTAAATTGGTACGGGTCCAATCTATCAACTGCATAAAATTATAGCAGACCACCTTAATGTTGTTTTCTGCCAAATTCTTAAGGGTCTGAATATAATTTTGGATATAGACATCCCTTTCCGGCATACCGTATTTGATAGCCTTGTGTATATTGACACTTTCTACCACGGACCATTCCAAGCCATTGGCCTCAATTTCCCGTTGGACCCCCCTTATAACTTCAGAGGACCAAACTTCACCAATAGGCACAGCGTGGCATGCCGTAACAACACCCTCCACCCCTAGTTCCTTTATATCTCCTAAGGACACTCCAAACTTAGGCCCGAACCACCTAAGCGTTCTCTTTAAATGTTTCAATAATAAGCGATATTAATAAGTTATTACTTGGTAATGATGTGGACTAACCTAAAGTGATTGGATTACCCTTAACATAACAACCATAATTCTCACAGCAATTCCCCCACATGTCCATATTACCCCTTAACCTCTTTAGGGAATCTTATGACAAACTCTCTGACCAGGCCAATTTTATCAGCCATTGAAGTATTATATTGTAATGCTATGAAATTTCAAAAATTATACCCCAGAGAAGGAACTAAAACCTCCGTCAATATCATAAATGGTGCCTGTAACAAAAGATGAAGCGTCACTCAAGAGATAATGTACCATTCCGTTAAGTTCAGAGGCATCTCCAAAACGACCCATAGGTGTATTGGTAATAATTTTCTCTCCCCTATCCGTGAAGGATCCGTCTTCATTGGTCAAAAGTCTTCTATTCTGATTTCCAATGAAAAACCCAGGTGCAATGGCATTCACTCTTATCTTATCACTAAATTTTGAGGCCAGCTCATGGGCCATCCACTTGGTAAAAATATCCACTCCCGCCTTGGCCATGGAATAGCCCAACACTCGTGAAATGGTCTGTTTGGCTGCCATGGAAGATATATTTACTATAGATCCAAAGCCTTGCTTTGCCATAATTTCACTTAAAACTATGGTTGGAATTACGGTCCCGAACAAATTTATATCCACCACTTTTTGAGTATCTCCATGCTCAATATCGTAAATAGTCTGATCTGGTTTTAATGTAGCCCCGGGAATGTTTCCTCCTGCCAAATTTACCAGCCCGTCCAACCGCTTAAACTTGGTGATTATAGTGTTCTTCAACTCGGTCAATTGCCTTTCATCCATCACATCCAGAACGAACAAATGGGCACTATTGGCTGTAATAGCATTTAACTCTTTGCATTTCTCCTCCAACTTATCCAAAGATCTGCCCAATAACAACACCTTGGCCCCATTTTCCACAAGATACTCGGCAATGGAACCTCCCAAGGTTCCGGTTGCACCAGATAAGGCATATATTTTATTTTCTATCGAAAAAAGTTTACTCATCAATTTAAATTTTATTATTCTACTTCAGCGAGACCCAAAGATAATACAAGGAAACAATAATGGACATAATAAAAAGGATTTGCCCTAAACCGACAATCGCAGAGGTTAGCACTGATTAAAAAATCCGCATTAGTATAACCATAAAATGAAGCCAAATACACTTTGGTCTTAATTTTTAGCCATTTTATAGCCTTCAATGGTCGTGTAATATTTGGTAATCATATTGGGTATCTCCCAGTTTGGCAATTTACCCTCGTCCAAATACCGTAAATAATTTTGGGTCACTTGGGCAAAGTGTGCCTCATGACCAATCTTAAACTCGTCTGGGATAATAATTTTCCAAATATTCGCTGACACTTTCTCAGCTTCGGTACCGGGAAATTTAGGGCCTATGGAGTGCTCCAGGGCATCTGTTATTAGCTTGTCAAAATTGGCCTCTCCTTTGGATTGAACATACAAGGTAGGCTTATAACTTTCTTCCTTACCCTGTTTAATTATGAGGTCGCTTTTGGTACCCCGCATTATGCTGTAATGGGTATCCCCGGTACCTTCGGGAGCCTCATAATTCCAGATTACGGAAACCTTGGCGTACTTTCCCTTAATCTTGTAAATCATTTCGCCATTGCAATACACCTTAAGTTTGTCACCATCCATATCTTTTTTAAGATAATCGGGAAAACTATCCAATCCGGTCACTCTTGTAAATTCATCCAACGTAAGCACAGTTGGCCATCGCTTGGCACTTACCATTTCTATGTCTGAACGATCTATAATCTGTTCCGGAAAAAGTTCCCATTGCACCAAATCGACCAAGTGGGTGGTTACATCCACTATTCCTTCCCCTTCTTCATTCACATCAAAAAACCATGCCGGTCTTACCAATGGCTGGCCAGAAACATACTTGAAAAAGTGATGAACACTCTCTTTAATAATAGCCGGTTCCTCAGGACTTCCTTCCAACACTTGGCCAAACACCTCCGGTAACATGGAAAACTGTCTTTGCATACCGGTAGTAACCTCAAAACGCTCTGTCATTATATCGTAGATCATCACCCCTTTTTCCTCGGCAATTTTAAAAGCCTCTTCCAGTTTCTGGAACCCTTCCGGATTAATCACCAATGGCTTATCCGCATAAACGTTCAACCCAGCTTTTACAGCGGCCAAAATATAGTCTATCTTCTTGGAATTTTTCCCGGCCACCACCATAACGTTACCAGGTTTTTTGGCAATCATCCTTTCCAAATAATCTTCCCCAAAATAACTATTCACCTTCCAATGGGTAGGGTTTTCCGATCTTGAATTATAGGATTCTATTTTACTTAAAAAATCGTTTACCTCTGGCCCCTCGGGCGCAAAAACGTAAATGGTGGAATCTACCGCATTATACATTGTTTTTTGGACCAAAGCAGCATGAAAATGCCCTGGATCCAAAGTCATTAAACTTACTTTGTCCGGAGTACTATTGGCAATTGGATTCACTTCTTCTTTTTTTTGACCACAACTAAGAAACAATACCAAAAGAAAGGTCGATATACTATACTTCATTTATTGGTTTTTTTGCGAATAATGACAAACCCCTCCTTAGTTCAAATTATTATGACCAAAAGAGGGATTATTTTTTCATCATTCAATATACAACATGTTTATTATATCTTAACATAGTCCGTACCATAAGGCTTTCTCTGTACCCTGTGCAACATAGCGTTGGCCTCATCGTCATTGATAAACATCTCCTTCTCGTTGTCCCATTCCAATTTTCTATCAAATTGCATGGCAATGTCACTGATCAAACAAGTTACACAGGCCTTGTGTCCTTTTTCAATAGGTGAAATAGGTGCCTTACGTGTTTTAATGCAGTCCAACCAATTCCCGTGCTGATCATCTATCTTCTCCAAATGGGTCTCGTTCTCACCGATAACCGATTCCAAAATCTTGGGATCGGAAGCATTTAGGGCTTTACTACTCTTTTCTTGATCTACAGGGTCGGAAGCCGAAGCCGTATAAGCACCTCGGGATACAAAGATCCAACCATCGGTACCTTCATAACGTATTCCGTTGGTATAACCACCACTGGTATAGACCGTAATTCCATTGTCGTATTCGTGTTTCACAAAGAAATCCCCATGTACATTCCACAGACCCGATTTAGGGAATTCCGCCAAAGCCTCTACTGATTTTGGCCCCGTTAGTTCGGTATCCATTCCCCATGCCGCGGAATCATAATGGTGTTGTCCCCAACCTGTGATCATTCCTGCACCGTAACTTCTTAGGCGAAGCCACCCCGGCCTACTATAACCCTGTTGCGGGTGCACACCAATTTCGGTATAAGGCACCTCTGGGGTCGACCCCAACCACATATCAAAATTTAAATTTTTAGGTACCGGCATGGCAGGTGCTTCCGGTCCTGCAGGATCTCCGGGAAGTCCGACCTTAACCGTATGTATTTTACCAATACGACCATTTCTGACCAGCTCGGCAGCCACCCGAAATTGGGGCATGGCTCTTTGCTGTGTTCCAACCTGAAGTATAACGCCCGTTTTTTGTACGGCCTCACGCAACTGTTGGCCTTCCCTCACGGTTAAGGATGTAGGTTTTTGCAGATAAATATCCTTTCCTGCCAATGCTGCCTCCATTGCAGGCTGGGAGTGCCAATGGTCGGGTGTACTGATAACCACAGCATCTATATCCTTATTGAGTAACATTTCCCTATAGTCATCGTAGATTTTGGTATCCATGTATTTTTCCTTCCCCGTTTTCTCCTTGTAGAACTTATCTACCAAAACCTTGGCATCGGCAGCCCTATTGGAATCCAGATCACATACGGCGATGTAACGGGATTGGTCAAATCTGATGGTATCGCGAATATCATGGTCACGGGCAATTCGACCACAACCAATTTGCCCTATATTAATCTTATTGCTCGGTGCGTTCTTTCCAAATACACTTGCTGGAACTATAGTTGGAAAGCCAACTACGGCCGCAGTGGTCAATAAGGAGTTATTAATGAATTTTCTTCTTTGCATTTTTTTTGATTTTAATTTAATTCACAAATTATTTGGTTAAAAACTTGGGTGTTTTCCCCTGTTCCCATATTTAATTCTTAACAATTTTGGGCATCTCCGCAAAACTCTTCCAATAGGATTCCGCTTCCTCAGCTGTAAGTTTACCATCAAAAACCACCATCCTATATTTTAATCGATAGTCCTTATTGGGCTCTATTTTCCATTCCTCGTGACGAATAGGACAGAATTCAAAAAACATATCCCCCCTGCCCCCATTTCCATCAATAGGCCATATACGCATTGGCTCTGGGTGGGACCTATTTTCCGGATAACTTAAAAACAGTACACCATTGGTTCCCTTGCCGTTGGAGGATTCCCCAGTGACCATACACCAGCGGGCGTTGGTGCCATCTGCGGTGAGACGATCGTTGCCTTCCGAGGTAAGCACTGTACAATTATCCTTATGCCAACGCTCGGTAAACCTCATCCCTAACCCCCCTCCATAGCGATAGGCTTCAAAAAGAATACCATTCTCCAAAGGGGAAGTAAAACTAGTAGTGTAATCTACCATATACCTATCCGGGCGATCCAAGTCCCACACCTTCACGTCCAAATCTTCGTTCAAGGCTATTCGATTATCCTCGGTAGCTTGTAGGTTAATATGTTCTTGACGGGCATTGAAGCCCCCATATACATCTCCGGAATAAGTATCATTAAAAGCCTTAAAAAGTACGGTACCTTGGCGTTCCACCAAATTCCAGAAGTCCACCCTCTCCCCTTCAATCCGGGTATGTGTCCAAGGACCCCATATGCCATAATGATGGTAATGATCAGGAGGTTGAATACGGCTTAGCGTATCTCCCGATGGAGTAAGCATAGGATGGAGGTATCCGGATTTCCGAAAGATGGAATCCACACCTTCTGGAGGGTAGGTCATTCCATACCTATAGGTGAGCAAGGGAACGGAACCCTTTGACAATTGGAGGTTTCCATTTCTTTTATCCACATTAACCCCTTCTAAACCATGGCCCTTAGCCTCTTCCTTTACTATTTCATAAGAACTGGTATTGTTAGGCGTATGAACAAACCATAGTCTTTTCCGATCATTATCAATCTGAAAAGGTATCTGTTTACCATTATTCATCAATACCAAATTACTTTGGCCGTCCATTCCTCCCAACCCCAAAGTATCCATTTTTAAAGATACTGGGGAGGCTTGTAAAATGCCATCCTTCTCCGCTATTCTAAACCTATATGATTCATTGTGGTTACATGACTGTATCAGCAATAAAACATAAACAAGAAATACATACTTCATTTAAAACAGGTTTAAAGGATGGAATTTACAAAAAACAAATTAACTCACTACAACTATTATTCTTCAGGTATGGTCGTCAGTGGCGGGATATTATTTTCCGCCCCTGGATAACCTTCGTTTTGATTTATCACTCCCTGTGTATTGGCATTGATTGCCGAAGCGGGGATGGGCCATAGCACATGATAGGGACTCATGGTATATTCATCTCCGTGAATGGTTTTAACCCCCTTATTGTAAAAATCGGTCACTTCCATGATACGATCATACCAAAAATTATCGGTAGAGAAGTTATCCAAACTATAGGTCTTACCATTATAGGCAGCTTTGCCAGTCTTGGCAAAAATATAAGCGATACGTGTCAGTTCGGTTTTTCTTCCCTCCTCGTAGTACAGTTCCCTTGCCCGCTCATCCAAGATATAGGCAATATCCACATCTGCCGCAGTAATTTCATCGGCCTCGGCCCTTCTTCTTACCACATTGATATCTTCTGCCGCTGCGCCTAAATTTCCTTTCCAGAAATAGGCCTCGGCCCTTAACAAATAAGTTTCAGCCACCCTATACACATACCAATCGCCGTGACCTCCTGCAGGTTTCACATTTAAGGGATCCGGAACAAAAAATTTGTAATGTGGAAAGCCGTACCAATTCCTTATGGTATCTGAACAAAGTGGGGTTCCATTTGGTAAATAAAGCTCCAAATTCTTTCCGTAATATGAGTTTCCTGAACTTTGTAGGCTAGGCGCATTGTACACTAAATCTTCCATATCGTACCAATTGCCCAGCTTATGGCGTTGATCGTTATTTGCACCTTTCCAAATCTCCTTGGTACTATAATGAGTACCCCTATTTCTGCCAATACCCCTACCTATTGCAGTGACCTGATCGATATCTATTCCCGGGGCATCGGACATTCCATTCTGGCCATCAGGAGTATTGATAAAACGCCACCAAAGTGGAACGGCTTGCCTTTGTATACTGGTACCGCCTGAATAGTCTCCATTGTCCTCATACCCCAATCTATCTATAACCAACAATATTCCCTCGGTATTACCGGAAATACTTTTGTTTTCCACACGGTGCAGATCCCAGGTCACATCCTTTTCTGGGTTATCGGCATCAATACCAAACCTGTCCGTTGTTAGGGTGTGGGTTCCGCCATTGATTATTTGTGATGAAGAGGCTATTGCTTCATCAAAATCGCCCAAGGCAAGATTAACTTTTGTCAACAGATGCAAGACTGCATCCTTATTGATATCGCCATTGTTGGCCACTGCATTCACCATAGGCACTGCCATATTGAGGTCCTCCTGCATTTTTCTGAGGATCGTCTCCCTTGCTGTAGTAACAAAATCCAAGCGTGCCGAGGTGATCTCCTCCAATATTAAGGGAACATCCCCAAATTGCTGGGTCAACCTATAATACCTGTAGGCCCTATGAAACAGAGCACGTCCCATAATATCATTTTTCTGCGCATCACTCTCAAAGGTGGCATCATTCAATCTACCAATTACGGTATTGGCATATTTTATGCCTTTATAGAATTCTTCCCAAAACCAACCAATCCTATTGGCATCAGCACTATTGAGCCTAGCATCGGGCAAGATCAGCAAGTTTAAATCCTGGGCAGGACCTGATTTGTCCGTAGTTCCTTCTACCGAGACCTCGGAAAAGATATTTTCCGTAATCATGGGGGCGCCATCTCCGTAAAACTCAGCCCTTAAATTTCTCATTGCCTGTGACAAAAGACTATTGAGCCCTTCTGGCGTATCCAAGGCATTACTGGGCGTAAAGAACGATTGCGGATCTGCATCCAAGAATTCTTCCTCACAACCCGTAAAGGCCAAAGACAGAATTAGGATAAAGCTAAAAAAGGCTTTTCTATAATTATATATAATTTTTCTCATCATTATTATTTTTTTATTAAAGACTTAAATCGATTCCAAAGGTGAAAAACCTAGGTGTTGGCAAACTTGCATCGGTATCAAAATCACCATCATCACCTAATATCCTACCTTCTATATTGGTAGGCTCCGGGTCATAAAAGTCCCAATGAGGTGCATAAACCGCCACATTTCTAACATTGGCATACAACCTAAGACTTTGCAAAGACAACTTTTCAAGAAGGGGCTTTGGAAATCTATAAGCCAATGTAATATTACTCAACCTAATAAACGAAGCATCACGCCAAATGGTAAAGCTTGAACTTCCGTCACTTGAAAACAATCTGGCATAATCATTTATAGGATTGTCAGGTGTCCAATAGGGTGTTTGGATGGAGTTGGTCCTATCTATAAAACCGTTTCTGTTTTTGGCTTCATTAAATACCCTTTTTTGACCCCAATTGGAATAGACCTCAAAAGAAAAATCAAAATTCTTTAGCATCGTGAACCTATTGGACATGGCCCAACTAAACCTAGGTGATCTATGTCCCTGAAAAACATTGTCCTCCACGGTAAAGTCCCCACTATTATCCACATCCCTAATTTTCCAATCCCCGGGAAAAACACCGTATTCGGCAGCTTCAGCAGCCTCATTTGTCTGCCAAATCCCTATGGCTTCCTGGCCCCAGATAACGTCGGTGGCCTGACCTATAAAACGCTGATTGGTAATGTCATCCAATTCGTTCCCATTTTCATCAAGATCGCCATATAACTTCCTGATTTTATTTCTGTTCAAAGAGAAATTAAAATTGGTATTCCACTGAAAATTTTCCCTATTGATGTTTTGGGTAGCCAAGGTGAATTCCAGACCTTTATTTTCAATTTCCCCCAAATTGGTGGTTACATTGTTGAAACCTATAATATTCGGCAATTGTCTGGTTACAATTAAATCGTTGGTAATATTTTGGTAAGCCTCAATAGACCCCTCAACCACTCCGTTGGCCAGACTGAAGTCCAACCCTAAATTGGTAGCCTTGGTACGCTCCCACCTAAGCGCATTGTTTTCTTGGGTTCCATTGTCAAAAGTAGGCACGGTAATAACATTACCCCCGGCATCCACATTCAAATATTTGTTCGCATTAAGCTTGGACAATGCAGTAAACCTTCCAATATCCCTGTTCCCATTTTCCCCATAGGACAATCTAAGCTTAAGGAAATCAATAAATTCTGAATTAAAAAAAGATTCGTTGGAAATGGTCCAAGCCCCTGCTATGGAAGGAAAATATGCCCGTTTATTATTGGCCCCAAAAGCAGAGTAACCATCCCTACGCATGGTCATCGTTAAAAGATAACGGGAGTCATAATTATAATTCAATCGCGTCATCATGGCATCCCCTGTACTGGTCACATCTTCACTCTCGGCGATCTGAACCGTTCCCAATTCCAAGGCACTGTAACCCAGGGCATCACTAGGCTCAAAGGTATTGGCCCTGGCACGGGTTTCATAACTTTGAAACTTCTCACCATACACCAAAAACATTAAATTAAAGGAGTGTTTGTCCACTGTCTTGTCCCAGCGTAAAATGTTATCCAACTGCCATTCATTGATCTTGGTCACTTTCCTTTCCGCCGAGCCCACTACGTTTTGTGGACTGGCCGCTAAGGCATGGTTATAATATTCCTGAAATTCCAAGCGATTGGTATACCCTATTTCATAGGAGAAACCCAGAGGCAACTTAAGCTTGGCATACACCCTGGAGTTAAAGGTATGGTCCAAATCTATACGGTCGTTAAATTTTTGAGCCAAAAATGCGTTAACGGCCCCTGCCCCATTGTCGTCCTGAGGACTTAAGCGAATATTTCCCTCATCATCAAATTCGGAACCCCAGGGGGAAGATCTTTCTATCTGACCCCGGTCGGCTGCAATAAAACCTTCATTACGTTTGGCAAATTGGGTATTCATTCCAACGGTCAACCAATCGGTAATTTTAGCATCCAGATTTAATCGAGATCGCAAGGCTTCGAATTTCTCTCCATCAAAAATGCCTTCATTGGAGGTTCTGCCAATGGACCAATAATAATTTAATCCCCCCTTACGTCCGGAGATACTGGTATTGATATCGTTACGAAATCCGGTCTGCATTATCCTATCATACCAATTGATACTATTTCCTGCCAAGTAATTTTCGATTTCCACATCCTGGAACCCAATTCTATTTAACCAGGCCCTGGTTGGGTCACCGGCAGATCCATCATAGGCCAACCATTGATCCAAGGTTACACCGGACGGCAAGTTATTGGGATCGTCATACCTACCTGGATTGTCAATAGTGTTTTGCGGGTTGATACTTTTAAATACATCGGTTCTCCAGTCTACATACCCCTGGGCATCGTATGGCCGCTCCTTATAAGCATCTGTTGCCATACCCACACTGGTGTTGATATTAATGGTAGGCTTATCACTTGTACCTCGTTTTGTGGTGACCAAAATAACACCACTTGCCCCCCTTGCCCCGTAAACAGCGGCAGAACTGGCATCCTTCATAACATCAAGTTTATCTATATCTGAGGGCGCAATATCTGAAAGGTCCCCATTATAGATCATTCCGTCCACTACTATTAATGGACTAGAACCGGCACTAAGACTGTTGTTTCCTAGAATTCGGATTTGACTGGTACCTTTGGGGGAGGCGGAAAGCCCAATACTAAGGCCGGCCACATTCCCTCTCAATACATCGGTCACCGAGTTGGTAGATTGGTCCGAAAGAGCGGCGGCATCAACTTGGGATATAGCCCCGGTTAAATCCTTCTTTTTTACCGCCCCATACCCCACCAATACCACCTCATCCAAGGTAGAAGCAGTAGATTGCATAGTAACATTGATTTGGGCGCTACCATTAACAGGTATTTGCTGTTCCTCGAAACCAATATAACTAATCGTTAATATGGCATTTTGGCTGGCCACCTCAAAACTAAAGTTGCCATCAAAATCGGACACTACCCCATTGGTAGTCCCTTTTTCAACAATTGACGCTCCTGGTAGCGGAACGCCAAACTCATCCACGACGGTCCCCGAAACGGTGAAACCATCTTGCCCATAAACGGACATTGAAAATAATGTACAGAGAAGCGTTAGAAGTAATAACGCCCTGCACCTAACTTTTTTTAATGAATTTCTCATACATAAATGTTTAAAGTTGGTTAGTTATTGAATTTTAACCATGACCGGAAAACCCAATCATGGTTGCATTTTGAACAAATCTATATAATTGCAACTTATTACGCAACCGATTGCACTAATAAATTGATGTTTTATAACCACATAATTATTTTTTGTTTAATAAATCATATAATTAATATGTAATTCCACATTATTTATAACTACCATTCATTTATACTTTAATAATAAAATTTTATTTGTAATATTGTTGCATAGTTTGCGCAACAACAATTAATATGGACAAAAGAATTACAATTTACGATTTGGCAAAAACCTTGGGTGTTTCTGCCGGAACCGTAAGCAGGAGTCTGAACGACCATCCGTCCATAAGTCAAAAAACCAAGGATCGCGTAATCTTTATGGCAAATGAACTGGGCTACAAAACCAATAAATTTGCTGTAAACCTTAGCAAACAGAAATCCAATACCATAGGTGTTATTGTCCCTAAGCTCAATTCCATTTTTATGTCCACTGTTTTGGCGGGGATAGAAAAAGTGGCCAATGAGGCCGGTTACAACCTGATTATTAGCCAGTCTTTGGAGTCTATGGAAAAAGAAAAATTAAATGCAAAAACACTTTACGATAGTGGAGTTGATGCCCTTTTGGTATCCTTGGCCTATGACACTACGGACTTTGTACACTTTGCAAATTATATTAAAAACAAAATACCGCTGATATTTATTGACAGGGTTCACAATTTACCAAATTGTTCCACTATTATAATCGATAACAAATCAGCTGGATTTGAGGCTACAGAACATTTGATAGCACAGGGCTGCAAAAATCTGCTACATATTAGTGGCAATCTAAAGCGTAATGTTTACTCCGAGCGACTGAAAGGATTTCAGGAAGCGCTGGCCAAACACAATTTAAAATTTAAAGATGCCAATTTACTGGAATCCGATCTTGCCCCCAGCAGTGTTAAAGAAGTTATTGCGCACATCAAGAGTGTTGACATTCCCATTGATGGATTGTTTGTAGCCAACGACACCTTTGCCGCCCATTGTATTAAGGAACTAAAAAAAGAGAAATACAATATCCCCAGTGATATAAAAATTATTGGATTTAATAATGACCCTATCTCGGAACTGGTCACGCCTGCCCTAAGCACTATTAATTATCCTGGATACGAATTAGGTGTTTTGGCGGGACAAAGTGTTATTAGCCATTTAAATGGGGGTATAGACTTACATCCCGCAAATTCAATTACCCTAAGACATAAATTGATTATAAGAGAATCTACACTTTAACAAATATCTACAATGAACAAAACAATTTACAGCTTGCTTACCTTCCTTTTTGTTGGAACAGTTTTCGCCCAAGGATTAGAAGAATTTCCCATTACAGAACAATGGCTTTCCAAAATTGAATCCCTTGCTCCTTCTGCACCTAGAATTCCTGCAGAAACGAAAAAAATATTGGTTTTTTCACAGCACACGGGATTCTATCATTGGACCATTCCCCACAACGACGAAATGCTGAAAATTCTGGGTAGAAAATCTGGGGCCTTTGAGGTCATCATTGCACACGACATAGACAGTTTTGACAAAAAGAATTTAAAGCAATACGATGCCGTAATCTTGAACAACTCCAATCCGGCCGGACCTAAACGGGACTTGTTCTGGGACCTACTAAAGAAGAACACTACCTTGAACGACAATACCATAGCCAAGATGGCGGCCGAATATGAAAAGAATTTGATGGATTATGTTGCAAAGGGCGGAGGTCTAATGATTCTGCACGGTGCAATCACCGTACAAAACAATTCCAAGGAATTCAGCAGGTTGGTAGGTGGAAGCTTTGACTACCACCCCAAACAACAGGAAATGCATTTAAAGGAGGTGAACCGAAACCATCCCATGGTACAGGCCTTTAAAGGAAAGGGCTTTACCCACGTGGATGAACCCTATTTCTTTAACAATGCCTATTCCGATTATAATTTTAGACCCTTACTGTACATTGAAGCTGATAAATTGGAAGGTGTTAAAAAAGAAGTTACGGACAATACCATCTACGTTTCTTGGATAAAGCGGCATGGTAAAGGAAGGGTGTTTTACAGCTCTCCTTCCCATAACGCCCAAAGCATGAATCATCCGGAATTGCTTCAATTCTTTTTGGATGGTATGCAATACGTTGTGGGCGACTTAAAATGTGATGATAGCCCTATAGGAA
This sequence comes from Arenibacter flavimaris, assembly GCF_030291335.1. Lineage (NCBI taxonomy): Bacteria > Pseudomonadati > Bacteroidota > Flavobacteriia > Flavobacteriales > Flavobacteriaceae > Arenibacter > Arenibacter flavimaris. The sequence goes on along the minus strand of NZ_JASWIM010000014.1, from coordinate 21,266 downwards.
AACCATGATCCAACATCCTATCAAGATTATATCATCCCAAAAAAAATGCGCATCCCAAAGAGATGCGCATTTTTAATTTTATTCCAGAAATAATGACCTTAAACAAACACTTTAAAGAGTGCTATTTATTAAAATCAAAAAAGTTTTTAGCGTTATAATAGGATATATCGGAGACAATTTTCCCTAGTAATCTTTCATCATTGGGCAACTCCCCGTTTACCACGTCATTCCCTATAAGGTTGCATAATATCCTTCTAAAGTATTCGTGTCTCGGAAACGACAAAAAGCTCCTGGAGTCGGTCAGCATCCCTACAAAGCAACTTAAAAGCCCCATATTGGATAGCGCATTCATTTGTTTTTCCATACCGTCTTTCTGATCCAAAAACCACCAACCGGAGCCAAACTGCACCTTCCCCTTAACACTGCCATCGTTAAAATTCCCTACCATGGTAGCTATTACTTCATTATCGGAGGGATTAAGATTGTAGATTATGGTCTTGGCCAATTGATCTGTTCCATCCAATTCATTCAAGAAGCCGCTCAATGCACGAGCCTGCGAAAAATCACCTATGGAATCGAAGCCCGTATCTGGACCCAATTTGGACAATAACCTTTTATTATTGTCCCGAATGGCCCCTATGTGGAATTGTTGCACCCACCCTTTTTTATGATAACTCTTCCCCAAGAACAACAGCACCTGTGCCTTAAAATATTGCACTTCTTCCATAGAAAGTGATTTGCCGTCCATAACTTTTTTAAAGAGACCTTCCACATCATAAGTACCTTCTTCGAAATAATACAATTGTTCCAATCCATGATCGGCCAGCCTACCCCCCTGTTCATGGAAATAGTCGATACGATTTTCCAAAGCAGCCAACAAATCCTTGTAAGCCCTAATATGGATATTGGAAGCCTGGCCCAATTTTTCCATATAGGCTACATAAGTACTCCCCTGTTCTATGGCAAATGTCTTATCTGGACGGAAAGTTGGAAAAACTTTTGGAGATAACCCTTTCTGTTTAATGCTTTTATGAAATTGAAGGGAATCTATGGATTCGTCGGTAGTACAAAGCGACTCCACCTTTTGTTGTTGCAACAACCCTAGGGTGTGATGGGAGTTTTGCTGCAGTATTGATGAAGTGCGCTCATATATTTCCTCCGCATTATCCGGCCCCAACAATTCCTGTATACCAAAGTAACGCTGAAGTTCCATATGGGTCCAATGGTACAAAGGGTTTCTTACTGTATAGGGCACTGTCTCCGCCCATTTGAGAAACTTTTCCTTATCCGTAGCATTTCCGGTTATATAATGTTCATTTATTCCAAAAGCACGCATGGCACGCCATTTATAATGATCCCCGGCCAACCAGGCTTGACTTATATTTTCAAAAACCCGGTTCCCATCAATTTCTTGGGGCGGCAGGTGATTGTGATAGTCAATTATAGGCAACTCTTTGGCATAATTGTGATATAAGGTTTTGGCAAAGTCGCTTTGCAATAGGAAATCATCATTTATAAAAGTCTTCATCTTACTAACGAATTTAATTTTAATACTTAAACTACCTACTTTGTCATTGAATGCGGACCAGCGGTCCAAGCTTATTTCCCAACCTGCTCAAACAATTCCTTTTCGGTATATTCCATACCGTCTTTAGGCGTTACATTCCTTAATTCTTTTATTTTTTCCGGTTTCAAACCTTTAGGATGAACTGAAAATGCATTGGTCACATAGGATATTATATCCGATATATCCTTGTCGGAAAGATTCTTGTTATACTTAAGGCCTGGCATTTGATGGTTCTCATCATATACTTCCCCCTTAATATTCAGAGGCCCCTTTAGGCCATGGAGAATAATGAGCCCCAATTGTTCCAAATGCGTAGAAATATATTCCGAGCCTACCAAAGGTGGTGCCAATCCTCGGATACCTTCTCCACTGGACGAATGACATGAGGCACATATTTGACGGAACAAAATAGCTCCATTGGTCCTAGAATCCGCTCTTGCAATTTTTGTTGAATAAATATAATTCGGCTTATCATTGCCCTTCCTTTCCACACTCTCATATGTTAGCCTGGCAAGGTCCGAATCCTTAAGGTCTTCCTGTTGTCCCAGTTGGGTACCAAGAGTTGAAAGAACATCTTCCGATCCGCTGACAATGGCCTCCTGGTAAATTTTATTGTCACTGTATTTATTGGCCAAATCGTACATTAAGGGAAAAAAGACTGCTTCATCGTATTTGGCCCAAATTCCCAATGTAGTTGACAGGTACAGATCCAACATGGGCTCATCCCTGTACATCACCCCTTTAAAGAGTTCCTTGGCCTTGGACACATTATTTTTAGATGCAAAATCCTCCATTAAAACAATAGCATGGGACGATGCTTCCGGGCTTCCATTTTGAACGATGTTGAATAAGAAATCGAAGGACAGGGCATTGAGTCCCTTCAACACATAAAGGGCGTGTAATTGCGCCAAAGGACTTTCATTGTCCAAAGCCATTTCCTTTAATGCCGGCAAGTTTTCCTGATTATTTTTCTGAATCAAATACTGCTGGGCCCTATCACGCACCCATCCATTGGGATCCTTCAAGGATGCGACCAATTGGGCCCCTGAAAAAGTCTCCAGATCAGGAATGCTCCTCGCTGATTTGTCTTTGCTTCTAATCCTCAAGATCCTACCATAGTCCAGTATGGTATCCAATTTCTTCTGTGCCGATAATTTTTTCAAATACGGGCTCAAAAATGCATAATGTTGTATTACACCGCGATGCATATCCACAACATACATATTCCCATCGGGCCCTGTTGCCAAGTTCACCGGACGGAACCCTTCATCCGTAGAAGCCAAAAACTCCTTGCCCTGCCAAGCTTGCTTGGCCTCAACCCGATCTCCATGAAAAGACAGGACATTTCTTTTGATCAAATTGACTTCCGGAACACATACAAAAACATTCTGATCGTAATCCTCAGGAAACATCCCGCCCCTATATACCAATGGACCACAGGCAGCAGTAACATTCACCAATAAACTATCCTGGTTTAAAACCCCTTCTTCATATCCCCGGTTTACTGAGGCCGCATGAAGTGGATAAACACGTTGATCCTTGGTCAATGCCTCATCCACCCCTTTTTGGGGAATAAAATACTTGTTCCTGATCAATCTATTGGGCAAAATATGATCGCCCAATAATTGAGTGGAATTATTGTTGTAATAAAGCCTTCCGAAATTATCATGGGAAATTCCCCACTGCCCTCTTTGGGTAGTAGGTTCCTTTTTCCACACGCCATTCTTACGCTGATATCTAAAATTGGATTTGGCATTATAGATCCAGTTATCCATATTCATCATTAATCCATTGGGCTGATGTTCAGGATTACCTACGGTAGCGTAAAGCGAATCTACAAGTACCCGGTTAACCGGTTTATCATTCTCAATTTCCACAAACCACAAGTTAGGGGATTCCGCATACAAAAGCCCCCCATACACCAAAGCCAAAGCTCTAGGCATCACCAAACTATCCAAAAAGGTTTTGGCGTGGTCCATAATTCCATCTTCATCAAGATCCTCAAGAATTTTAATGGATCCACTTGGCAAATCTTCCCCATCCCCTTCCAAATTGAGCATAAATCCAGTCATTTCAGCGACCCAAATCCGTCCCTTGGAATCGAAATCTATTGCGACAGGTGCTGTTAAAAGGGGTTCGGACGCCACCAGTTCCAGTTCAAAACCTTCTTCCAACCTATAATCCTCAAAGGAAATCCGAGGTTCCTGGAAGGAAGGTTTACATGCAATAACAATAAGCGAAAGGAAAAAACAAAATGATAATCTCATTAATATTGGTAGTTTGTATTCTGAAAGTCTGACAAGGGCACTAAATTAATACAGAGGCTTTTAAAATACTAATGGATTAATATATATTTGGCAAAAAACAGACCATCAGCACAATACGTTATATTTTTGGAGAGTATTACAGTTATTGCACCATAGAAACCACGACTAAAGTCATCGGCATACAAAGTATGCCTTGCCTCTTGAAGGAGCAGTGGGTTTTGAGGTTGGAAGGCATGCCTCCCCCTAGCCTTCAATTTCTTGGGCCAGTTCCCTAATTTTGACATCCGTCAAAGGTTTAGCTATAAAACCATTGACCGTGTTATATTTACTGGCGCGTTCCATATCCCTGGAATCTACAGATGAACTTAAAATATAGATTTTAACGTCTTTTTTTCCGGACAATTTACCAAACTCTTCCAAAAACTCCCAGCCGTCCATAATGGGCATGTTCAAATCCAAGAAAATAACCTCCGGCAACCCTTGTTCCGATTCTATTAGGGGGATTATTAGGTCCAGAGCTTCTTTTCCGTTTTGACAGATAAGAAAATCAGAGGCAAAATCATTATTCCTTAAAAGAATTTTAGAGCCAAAAATAAATATGGGATCATCATCAATTATGCAAATCGTATTAGTCGTCATTCCAGTGTCTATGGTTTATTAATGCTCTTAAAAAACCCAAATCTTCTTACTCTATAGAATTGGTTAACTACTAATATAATTGATTTTTATCAATTTATTACCTTTAATTGATGTTAACAAATTGGCATCTGTTAAATATTACGACTTTCATGTTTTGACAAAATCACAATTACAGAACAACAAAATGGATTACATCTTACAAAACAATTCTAAAATATGTTGTGAATTTTGTACCCTGGTTTAATGTGCTTTCCACTTCGATCCACCCCCCCATGGCTTCGATTTGATTCTTACTGATAAAAAGTCCGATACCCCGTGCTTCAGGGTGATTGTGAAATGTTTTGTACATCCCAAAAAGCTTGGAGCCATGTCTGTCGAGATCGATTCCAAGTCCGTTATCCGCAAAACTTAAAAAAGCATATTCCCCCTTTCTTCCACTGGTTATGTTCAACTCCGGCAATCGTTCGGGAGATTGATACTTGATAGCGTTTGTAATAAGGTTTAGAATAATACTTTCCAAATAGGCATGCACCGCCAATACATTGATATTGGCATCTACCGCCAAATGTATTGTAGCACCATTTTTCTTGACCAACGGACCAACTATCTTCATGGCATTCTGCACCCTTTTTAGTAAATTTTGGGAAGTTAAGGTAGAACTCACTTTTGAATTTATCTCCACAATCTCGCTTAGCTGGTGGATAGTTTCGTTCATATTATCCGAAACCAGTTTAATTTTGCGATAATATTCATTTTCAACTATTCTGGGATCCTCTTGCAAGACAAGGTCCAAAAGCATCGTAATATTGCTTGTGTGCGATCTTAAGTTATGGGAAACAATATGGGCAAAGTTGATTAGACGATTGTTGTGCTCCGTCAAATTCTCGGTCAACTGCTTCTTATCGGAGATATCCTGGATTTGGGCCACGAAATGTATAAGTTCGCCCTTGTCATTCTTTACGGCCGCTACGGCCTCATAAATCCAAATATAGCTTCCGTTCCTATGCCTACAGCGCTTCTCAGCTCTAAATCCACTCTGTGTAGCAATGGTACTTTCAAACAATTGCCTAGCTCCTTCCAAATCCTCCGGGTGCACAAAATCCAGCACCGTTTTTTCAAGAATCTCCTTTTCCCCATAACCCAATATTTCACAGATTTTTGGATTGGCCTTTCGCAATCTACCATTCAAATCTATGACAAGCATACCTATGGCGACATGTTCAAAGGTTTGTCTTAATTCCTCTTCTTTTAATGCCAAATCCCTAGTCATCCTAGTGGATTCGTCAATATCTTGGAAAAAACCGTATAGCCTAACACATTTTCCATTGACCACCTCCGGGATGCCAATGGTCCTTGACCAAAAAACCTTATTGGTTTTGGTAACTACTTTCAGCTCACGATCAAAACCCTTGCCTTTATCCATGGCCGTCCTTAAAGCCTCAATGATGATTTCGCGATGTTCCCCTTCCTGAAAAAATGAATAGACCTCCTCCAGTGTTGGAACATAATCTTCTGGAACCCCTACCATCTTTTTTATGGTCGGACTCCAGTAAACGGTATTATCCCCTAAATGGAGCTCCCAGATTCCGATTCGCACCGTTTCATTGATGCGCTGCATAATTTCGGCATTATGCGCCAATAACAATTCGTTTTGTTTGCGTTCGGTTATATCTTGAATTTGGGATACGAAATGAATTACCTCCCCCTGATCGTTGTGTATTGCGGACATAGATATGTTTGCCCATATTACCGATCCATTTTTGTGAAAAAACCTATGTTCCAGTCTTATAAACTTATGTATGCCGTGGAACAGTTCCTCAATATATTCCCTATTAATCTTTAAGTCGTCCGGATGGGCAATGTTCACTAGGTCCATTTCCTGCAATTCAGGCTCATCGTACCCAAAGATTTGACAGAAACTCTTGTTCGCCCTTAATAATTTATTTTCATTATTTATCAAGGCCATGCCTATGGCCGAATGATTAAAGGTTTGCCTAAATTGCTCTTCCCTAAATCTAATTTCCAATTGGACCTTTTTAATTTCATCAATGTCCTGTATAAGTCCGTACAGTTTTGCACACTCATTGTCCCTGTGCTCGGAGACCCCGATTACCCTTACCCATTTTAGGTGTCCGTCTACAGTTTTTAATTGTAACTGTTCATCAAATTCCATAGGCTCTTTTAGAGCCTTATCCACTATTAACTTAATACGCTGCCTATGAACACCTTCCGAATAAAAATTCAATCCTTTTTCCCATGTTGGTGCATATTCCCCTGTTACGCCGTGAATTTGTTTGGCAACCTTACTCCAAAATACAGTACCTTCCTTCTGATCAATCTCCCAATAGCCAATTTTTGCCGTTTCACTGGAGCGTTCAAAAAGGTTCTTATATTTTTCCACCAACAGCTCATTGGACTTCCTATGGGTAACGTCATAATGTATGCCGGAAATTATTTCTGGTCGCCCCTCGGCATCTACTTTTGTAATTTCGCCACGACTAAGTATCCAGACCCAGTTACCATCTTTATGGCGCATTCTAAATATCTGTTCTTTGGTCTTTTTCCCGTCTATATGTGCCTTTAGGGTATCTACAAGAATCCCAATATCTTCTTGATGCACAAGGTTCAAAAAACGATCATGGGTAAAAGGTTCCAGCTCTGCCAAGGTATAGCCTATCATCTCTGCCCAGCGTTCATTGTAAATCACCATCCCGGTCTTCAGGTTGCTCTCCCATATTCCTACATTGGCACCCTTGATCACATTTTTATAATAGGTCTTTTTGGCGTTTATATTGATTTCGGTCTGCTTATATTTTTCAATGCTGAGCGCCACCCCTAAAAGGCCGTTGCCATTCCGGGAATCTTCGGACACCGACCTACCCCTAAGATTGAACCATAAGGAATGCCCTTTTACGTGATTCAGTCTTACATCAATATTGAATGGGGATTTGCCTTTTTTGGCTATATGGATTTTATAGGCATTTTGAAAAATCTCCAAGTCGTCGCTATGTATCAATGACAAAAAATCGACTGAAATAGCGTCCTCATCCAACTGTGGGGAATAGCCAAGGAATTGGGCCAGTTTATTATTTACAGCACCATCTTCCGGATTTTTCACATCCCAACGCCATAGACCATCAACACAGCTCTGCTCCACAAAATTGACAAAATCACCTTCCCTCTGCAAAAGATCTCTAAAACCAATTTGCATAGTAGTATTATAGTTTTTAGGCATAAAACTTCCTTAAAATAAATAAATAAACTTCCCTAAACGTTCTCCCCACGCCAAAATTATATTAAAATCATGGCACTGTAGACAAACCAATTTATTTCATTAATGCCTGTACTAGACCAATATGGTCCAAGCACACACTTAGTACCTTAATTCAATTGCAACTAAAAAGGAGAGGGGGGGTACCTTGTAGTCGTAAAATATTCCCTAAAAATTGACCTGAAACTTTGCAGACGCAACTATTTCAGTATCAAATATAAACAAAGATATGCTTACGGCTTACAACATGTAGTAGATTCCTTGTTAAATAGCTTCCTTTCTATGTAATCCCTGTAGGGAAAAACAATAAACCACGAGTAAGGAAGTACATTTTAAACTCCCTATACAAACGTTTTTAAGGGTTGAACCATTTTCCAAAACAATGAAGGGTCAAGAAATAAAGTGGGCACCAATCAAAGATAGTACAATACCATTGTTCTTGACCCCAGACCTATCAATAGATCCAATATATTAGGCAGAATTTCTACTTGCGTTTATATTACCGTACAATGACCTAATTACTATTTTCTCATACAACTCTTTATATTCTGTGTCCTTACTCATTTGTTGAAGGGCAAATTGCTGGATTACCAATAGCGGCAATACTATATTTTCCCTAATTTTAACCGATTCCCTTGAAACCGACTCTTTCTCCATCAAAATTTTGGAATCCGATATAAGCAACAACATTTCTTTGGACAGAAGATATTCCTCGTAAAGAATGTTCCAAAATTCACCATATTCCTTGTCATCTTTCATGTAGCTGGTCAATTCAAAATAACACTTGGCCAAAGACATCATACTATTGAGCATCAGGGCCTTGAACAGCGGCACCTCTTTGAACAACTTTTTCAGTTCCTCCAATCTTCCTTGGTCTTTTAAAATCTTAATAGCCGTTCCAATGCCAAAGTAGCCCGGAACATTCTGTTTAAGCTGACTCCATGAGCCTACAAATGAAATGGCCCTCAAATCCGTGAGTTCCAGTTTTTTCTTATGGCCTCTTTTACCTGGCCTACTCCCAATATTTGCCTTTTGGTAGTATTTTAAAGTACTCTTGTTTTCCAAATAAGCAATAAACTTGTCATGATTCTTTAAAGCATCGTACTTCTCAAAACTTAGATCCGACAACGATTCCAATAATTGTCTTGATTCTTTGGAAATAACATTTTCCTTTCCAAACAAATTATTGGAAAGACCTGCCGTCAACAATTGTTCGGAATTATGGATAAACTGCTCCTTAGTGCCGTAGGTACTGGTTATAGTCTGCCCTTGAATGGTCAGTTGAATTTCATTATTGGCAATATCCTTTGTCTGTGCGGCATAAAATCTATGGGTTTTTCCCCCTCCACGGGCCGGAGGTCCACCACGTCCGTCAAAAAATATAGCCTTTATATTGTTCCGATCGCATACGGCAGATAATTTTTCCTTGGTTTTGAAAATTTCCCAATTTGCTTTCACATATCCACCGTCCTTGGTACCATCTGAAAAGCCGAGCATAATAGTTTGCTTATCATGGCGCTGGGCCAAATGTTTTTTATAAGCGGGAAGGTCGAACAATTCTGTCATTGTATTTTCGGAACTTTCCATGCCTTTCATGGTTTCGAACAGGGGAATAATATCAAAGGTTATCTTATCCGATTCCCAACCACACCATCTAAAGAGTCCATACACAAAAAGTACGGAAAAAATATTCTCGGAATTACTAATAACATATCGGTTACAACCCTCTTCGCCATTTTTCTCCTGAATCCCCCTTAATTGTAGAATATTTTGGATGGTTTCCTTAACGATATCCTCGTCATAATTCTGTACTTGTAGATCTATATCCTTATGGATTAAAATATCTATCAATTCCTGCTTATCCAATTCCCCAATATTCTCCGAAATTAATCCGTTCGCCTTTAGGATAGCCTCTACCACCTGGGTGTGAACACTATGGTCTTGCCTAATATCCAAGGTGGCAAAATGTGTCCTGAAGATCTTAACCTTATCTATAAGATGATCCAAATCCTTTAGATAGAGCTTATGGTATTTACCAATTAGCGCCGACCTTATCTCAAGAAGGGGTTCAATAATTTCATCATAGCGCATAACCGTATTGGCATCGAACATAGTGTTGTACAAGCGCCCCCTTAAATTGGAAATCACGTCCTGTAGGTCCCTAAAGGTCAGTTTTTGCTGTAAGTTTTTTACATCGTGATAATAACATTTCATTAGGGTAATTCGCAACTCATCGGCTACGTCTTTGGTAATACTGGAGGTTACAAAAGGATTCCCATCCCTATCCCCTCCTGGCCAAAATCCCAATTTCATGATATTGTGATTGTTGAAATCCATGTCGCCAATATTATCCTTGATATAAGCATAAAGCTCCCCAACAGCATCATAATATACATTCCTTAGAATATAAATTATGTTTTTTGCCTCATCCAAGGGTGTTGGCTTTTTGGCATTGATCAAGGAGGTGAGACCCAATTGTTGTAGCACCAGATCAATATCATTGATTTTGTTCTCCAAAATAAGGTTCCTTAAATTTCCTATGATATCCAGGACGGCCGGAGTATAAAACTGGGTAGGGTGGGCCGTTAAAACGATTCGGGCACTAAAGGTCGACAGTTTTTCCGATATCTGGTCCCAACTTTTATTCTTGTCCACCAATTGAAAATAATCACCAATAGTAAGGGAACTACTGTGCTTCTGGAGCTGTGGAAAAGCAGCGTCCTCAACGCTATCATACAATACTACCTGTCTTTCAACATACTGAATAATTCTGAACATAAAATCTATCCTGTCCTTTTCCGAATCAATATTGGCATAGTTCTGAAAAAAGGCATCCAAAATTTCTTGGGGATTTTTCCCGGATTTCAATCCCGTTTCGGCCTGATGCAGCAATAATGGTATTAGCATTCCTACATTTTCAATATTTCGATAGGGCAAATTAAGGAACAGGCTATTATAAATATTGAACTTGTTCTGTACCGATTTTTTAAACTCGTCTAATCTCTCTGATTGAAGCATACATCTTTAATTACATTCTACATAATCATCGTTCCAATATTATGGGAACATGAATTTCAAGCAATAAATATCGGCATATTTTTAGATTTGAAGGTGGAATAATGTGCCAAACATCAAAATTTAATGGGGACACCTCATAATCAATAGACTTGACAACAATAATTTTAAACACGGAATGTAAGGAGGTACATTTACATTGTAATCATTAAAAGTAATTTTTTCATTTTCATATAGTGTTCTCGTAAAAGAGCTTTGTCTTACCGGCAAGGCTCTTTTTAGTTTGGCCCTATGGAAAACCCAACATATTAAAACGGAAGGCATACAAAAAGATTTCTGCTCCTTACCTCCCCAATACTTCCTGCCTCGTGCCAATAAAATGGCAAGCAATGCAAACCTTTGCACAATTAACACAAACCTATCTTAATATTTACATTATATTTAAATATCTATTCATATATTTAACAATACTATATTGCATATGATCAAGGGCCCCAATCTATTATAGGCTATGTAGGCACCACTCTTGAGGTGGTCTCCACAAATAAGACAAATTTGTAATCAGGGTCTCCCAAAATCAAAATCCCCAAAGGCAATTGGTATAAAAAAAACAAACCATGAATAACTTAACCAAAACCTCATTCCCGATTATTTTCTTTTTATTATTCAATCCCTTAAACGCAAAAGAAACCTCAAAAGATTCTGTAGACTTTTATTTAAATGCAGTTCATAATCTTGTGCACAATAAGAATGACTTCAAGGAAAATTTTTTGGATATTGAATTTTTACTCGATAAAAATAAGAATGCCCAAGGTAAAGAAAAGGTGCTGACCTTATTAAATCTATTCACCGTCTACATCTATAAATCCGCCGAACTGGCCAACACTTACAACGAAAAGGCCATGTTGCTTTCGGAGAAATTGGCATTTAAGGAAGGAACTCTCAAGGCAAACTATAACAGGGCCTATTTTTTGTTCGTCCTCGGTGATTTTGAGGAGTCCATGAAAAAGGTCCTTGAGGTTCAGAAAGTAGTTGGCCCTAGCGCCTACCCCGAGATTTACGCCGATATTTCAACCTTAAAATCATACATCCATTCAGAAAGGGGGGAGTATGACAAGGCTTTGGAAACCGGTCTAAGACTTTTGGATAGTGCAGAAAAAAGCAAAAACGACTATCTTTTAATGAAGGCCAATTCCGCATTATCCCATTATTATTTAAGAATTGAGAACTATTCCAAATCCCTTAGTTATTGCCTAGAAGGCCTACACTACATACTTAAACTTAAAAAAACGCAATATATATACCCGAAAATAGATGAAATTGCCCGCATGACGGCAAAATTGAACGATCCCAAGGGGGCCCTTAAAATTTATGCCTTTTTTCTGGAAATAGAAAAACAACTGCCCCCCGCAGGTAGCTATATATTGGCATCGGTACATAGCAATATGGCCAATATTTATATGTCCGTTGGAGAACACGAAAAGGCATTGACACACATTTCCAAAGCCTTGGAAATTAATTTCAAAAATAATTATCTTTTTAGGATACCAAGGGCACTTACCGTACAGGCCGAATTGTATTTGCAGATCAAGGACACTGCACAAGCCATATCCAATTATGAAAAAAGCATTGAAGCTGCAGAAAACATTGATGCTTTTGATGTTGTAAAGCGAAATAGTTATGTTTTGGGCCAACTATATGAGAAAACCCACCAACTTTCCAAGTCGGACGATTATAAATCCTTGTACAAAGCCATAAACGATTCATTGTTCACCAATGAAAAGGAGCAAAAAATCATTATTCTGGAGACCAAAAGAAAAATAAAGGAGGTTTTGCAGAATAAAAAAATACTGGAATTGGAAAACAAAGCCCAAAAAGCAAAATTCAGGGCCATTATCATGGTTCTCGCTTTACTATTTATTATCAGTACTATTTCCTTGTATTCCTATCTGAAGGTAAGGAAGAAAAACAGGCTGCTCTTGCTAAGAACGATCGATCTGGCAGAAATTCAGCTAAGGATGAGCGAAAAGATCAATGGATTTCAACATATGGAAACCCAATGGTCCATTGAAAGAAAAAGCGCCGATATCCCTAAAACACAGCCTAGATTGGATAAGGATATCAAGAATATTATTTTGACCAAATTGGAAAAACTGGAAAAGGAAAACTTTTTCTTGGACCCGAATTGTAATTTACACCAACTTTCCGAACAACTAAAAACCAACCCCAAATACCTTTCCCAAGTTATAAATCAGGAAAAAAAATCCAATTTCAACAATTACATCAACGAATTAAGAATAAACTACTTACTCCCCCTACTACTGAAGAATATAGAATTCAGGAACAGCAAATTAAGTTACATAGCCTTTTCCCTGGGTTACAACAATCTAAACACCTTTAATGCGGCTTTTAAAAAGAGATTGGGCATTCTTCCGTCCAACTTTATAAATGAACTTAATAACGCCTTTGAAGTTAAAAGCAAATCTCCAGCGCTACCTTCCTATAAACTAAAAAAGATTGGATAGAACTCCATTATTTCAGTTTTAACCTTTCTTATTGCTTTTATCACCCTACATTGCCAAAGCTACTGCCCTCCACTAACAGTCCCCTAGGATAGGAACCGGTAACGCAATATAATCGTTATAAACACTCCAGGGAGATCCAAATAAACAGACTGTCAAAATTATTTCCATTACCATAAAGGATCTCTGGGGATAAGGCTTAACAGTCCTAATATAACCAACCCAAAACGCGCAAAAACAAAAAGGCAGCACCCACAACGGGTACTGCCTTTTAAAATTACTAAACTAATTAACTCAAACAAAAATTTTAATCCATATAAACAAAGGATTTAATCCTTTAAAAGGCTATTAATTATAACCGGGATTTTGAGGTGTTAAATTTGGATTGTTGATCATTTCCTGTTCCGGAAGAGGAAACAACAAATGTTTCTCTTGCAGTGCCTGGTCCGAACTAAGGTTAACATGTCCTACAAAATCATCAAATGTCCCTGTTTCGCTATTCAGGACTTTTCTTAGGCGCACCATGTCGAACCAAGTAATCTGTTCGTAGCACAGCTCATGCCACCTTTCCTTCCAAACCGCCTCCCTCAAGGAAGCTTGGGTAAAGGCTCCTAGTAAAGGAGTTGTCAACTCTGCACGATCCCTTATCCTGGTCAGGGCATCAACTGCGTCTTGATTTGGACCCGTGGCCTCATTGGCCGCTTCGGCATAGATCAATAATACCTCAGCAAAGCGAATAATAGGCATGTTCAAATTGTCCTTGGCAGTCCCTGGAACGCCAAATGTACCATTGGCAATAACATTAAAGTGCTTAAAAACATAAGGTGCACCTAAATCAAATAGGTCACCACTACCATTGGTATAATAGCTGCTATAGAACCAACCTTCACGGTCTACCGCCCTAAGATCACCGACCTCATAAGAGTTATAAAACTCGATTTCCGGTACAGTACTACCCGTTCCAGATGGCCCCCTATAGGTTACAGGTTGGAAATTGGGAAACATATTGCCCATGGGGTTTCCTGCTACTTCATCATTGTATTGCAGGCTAAAGACATGTTCTACCATATTGCCCAAAGTTTCATCGTGTACTTCCGCGTAGGTATCAAATAGGTCCAAGGGTCCTGCATTATCTATAACCTCTTTGGCCTTACTGGCCGCATCGGCATAGCGTGCCGTTTCGTTAAGTGGATGTCCGGCCATGGTAAGATATACCTTTGCCAACAAGGACTTAACCGCAGCCTGGGAAACCCTACCACTCTCATCCGTCCAGGACAGGCCTGCACTTTCTGCAGCCACTAGATCAGCTACGATCTGGTCGTATACCGCCTTTTGAGGACTACGGGTAGGATTAAAGTCTTCTGAAGTGGCACTCTGTGGCAAAGTAATCAGAGGAACATCGCCCCATAACCTAACGGCGTAAAAATAGCCCCAAGCCCTAAAAAATCGTGCCTCTCCCAAAACTTTGTTTTTCTGGGCCTCATCCATTTCTATGTTAGGCACATTTTCAAGTACCAAATTGGCATTGGCGATAAGTTTGTAAACTCCTCGCCACCAATTCCTGACATGCAAAGTATTTGCATCATAGGAGAGGGAATATAGGTTGTTCAAATCCGAATTCTGGGCGGTTTGGGTGGTAGAAGTACCTGTTGGGGCTTCCAACAATTGCCAGTTGGAGGAAAAAATCCCCGCACCATCACCTACAAACCTAGCATCCGCATAAACGGCCGCAATTGCCGATTCCGCATGTTTGGCCGTGGTGTAAAAACTGTCCGGAGTTAGATTTGATGGATCGGATTCATCCAAAAAATCGGAACAACCCACTGTTGTCAGCAACATTAGCGAACAGAGGTAAAACTTTCCAATGTGTTTAGTTATATCAAATTTCATAATATCTTATTTTAAATTTTGTTAATTACAGACCAACTTGCAGACCAATTACAAAGGTTGTCGATTTTGGATATTCATGCCACTTCATTCCCTGTGAGAAGACATTGTTGCCCTCACCACCACGAATAGGGGTTACCTCGGGATCTCCAAGTAGTTCATCATTTACCAATAAAAAGAAATTTTGTGCCGAAGCGTACAATCTCAATTTATTCAAATGCATACGCTCAACCAAGTTTTGATCAAAAGTATATCCTAACATAATGTTTCTACCACGTACAAAGGAACCATCCTTTACCCAATGTGAATCCACGTTGGTTACATAACCGGCACGTGTATCCCTAACCTGGGCTATCATGGTATCTTGATTATCTGGGGTCCATGCATCCAAAACTGTGGTATAGCTATTGGCAAGAGCCTGTCTGTCCTCACTGGAATGCAAGTTCATATCCATTACATCATTACCCCAGGAATATTGCAGTTCCAAGGTGAAATCCAAGTTCTTATAGGAAACATAGTTGGTTAGCGTTCCCCATGCAGTTGGGTATCCGTTTCCTATAATGGACCTATCCTCATCGTTAATTATATAATCTCCATTAAAATCCTTGTATTTTATATCTCCGGGTAAAATGGTTAGTCCGTTTCTATAACTTACAAATTTAGCGGCTTCAGCGGCCTCATCCGTACCCCAAGTTCCCAAACGGGTAAGTCCCCAGAAGGCGCCTACAGGTTCACCAACTCTAATAATACTGGTTTCGTTGGTTATCCCTGGTCCACCTACACCAAAAATATCCGAGGGTGTGGCCAAGGAAAGCACTTTGTTCCTGTTCATAGAAATATTGAAGCTAGTATTCCAGGTTACGTCCGGGGTCATAATATTCTTTGTAGATAGCCCAAATTCAAAACCTTTGTTCTGCATGGATCCCACATTTCTTCTTATGGTTGCATAACCACTGGATTGTGGAACAGGGGCATCCAAGAGCATATCGGTGGTTTTCCTGTAGTAATAATCCGCTTCCAGGCTAATTCTATTGTCAAATAGACCCAATTCCAGTCCAACATCGTATTGCGCAGTCTTCTCCCATTTCAAATCAGGGTTCGCCAGACGATTTAAGCCTGTACCACCAACACGACTATCACTCCATATGGCAGCATAATTGGAACTCAAGAGGGATAAGGAGGAATAGGGTGGTATTTCGGAGTTTCCTGTAACCCCATAACTTGTTCTAAGTTTAAGGTTGGAAATCAGCGAATTGTCTACCAAAAAATCCTCGTCCGAAATCCTCCAGGCAATAGCTGCCGAGGGGAAGAAGGAAAACTTGTTATTGTCACCAAATTTAGATGAACCATCGGCCCTACCTGTTACCGTAAACAGGTACTTTCCATAGAGGTTGTAATTCAAACGTCCAAAATAGGAGTTAAGGGCTTCCCTGTCTGCAAAGGACTGTACCGCAATATTGTCCGATCCTGCACCTAAGTTATTATATTTAAAGAAATCGGTAGGAAAATTTCTAGAATCTGCGTTGACATAGAACTGGTTGGACTGTTGCCATGATACTCCCAATAAAGCGGTCAATGAATTGTTTTCATTAATCTCCTTATTATAGGTCAAGTAGTTTTCAATAGACCAAAAAGTTTGTTTTTCATTACTCGCCTGAGCTCTAGCAACCGCATTATTATCCAAGACACTGTTGCGGAATTCATTGTTCTCCTGGGTAAGGATATTGGCACCGATTACAGTCCTCATTTCCAATTCCTTGGTTAAATTAAGATTGGTATAAAAACTTCCGGCCGTAGTCTGGGTATTTAAAATGTACTCGTTATTCTCTAACCAGTTCACCGAATTTCGGGTACCTTCAGCATAGGGATAATCCCTGTTATTGGCATATAGACCTTCCAATGGCCCCCCAGTATGTTTAGGACCAGGATAAAAAGGATAATCCTCTACCATTCTACGTGGCACCTGATCATTGGTATCTGCCAAATTCTCTGTCTGATTGTTATAACTCAAGGATCCCCCAATCTTTAGCCAGGTCTTAATCTGATCATCAATGGAAAATCTTCCGGAATAACGTTTTAAGTAGGTATTCTTAAGAAGACCCTGATCATCCCTAATACCAAGGGAGATGGCATATGTGGTTCTTTCATTACCGCCTGAAAAACCCAACTGATGGTTTTGCGACAACTTATGCTGCACCACTTCTTTGGACCAATCGGTATCATAAATTGCATTGCCCTCGCTATCGAACAAATAGGCAACATTGGGATTGGCTCTTTTAAGTCTTGGCTCATATTGGGCATAATTTCCGGCTGCCCAACCAGCAGGATCAAATTTTTGGGTGTTTTCCCAAGAAAGTTGTTCTATCATGGCATACTGCTCGGAATTTAAAACCTTAGCCCTGTTGGGGCCAAATTGGTTTACGCTATACTCTACATCATAGGTAACCCTTCCCTGTCCGGCACGACCTCTTTTAGTGGTTACCAAAATAACTCCGTTAGCACCACGGGCTCCATATATGGCAGTGGAAGAAGCATCTTTCAACACCTCGATGGATACCACATCGTTAGGGTTTAAATAATCTATGGCCGAACTAAAATTAGCCTGGTTACCTTGAGGCAACTGAACCCCATCTATAACATATAAGGGGTTGTTGGAAGAGTTAATAGAACTAAAGCCCCTTACCCGAATGTTGGATTTACCTCCTGGCCGACCCGAGTTGGTATTTACCTGTACCCCGGCAATCTTACCTGATAAGGCCTGATTTAAGGATGTGGCAGGACGTTCTTGAAGTTGATCGGCATCTACTTGACCTACTGCACCGGTAAGATCCGATTTTCGCTGGCTACCATAACCAATTAATACCACTTCTTCCAATTCGCTGGCATCTTCCTCCATAACAGCGTTAATTATAGATTTGCCTCCCACAGGTATTTCCATGGTCTTGAAACCTATATAACTGAAAACTAAAGTGGCATTACTACTTACATTGTCCAAGGAGTAATTACCGTCAAAATCCGTTTGGGTTCCATTGGTAGTACCTTTTACCAATACATTTGCCCCAGGCAAGGGTCCGGATGCATCCGAAACACTTCCTGTCACCGTTTGTGCCCCCACCAGTCCGAAACATAAAAATGCTCCTACTAGCAATAGGCATTTACCTAGTGTAATCTTCATAAATAATTTATTTTAGTTAGTTAATTGTTTTTAACTGCATATCCAGCCTAGTTATAAGCTTAAAACATACATCCGTTAAATATATCTTAAGGAAAATGGAATGTTGCGGATTACGAAAAAAAGAACTCTAAAATTCATGAATTTTAGAGTTCTTCCCTGAAATTTATCAAGTATTCCTAATCCTGACCCATATCTCCATGGTCAAGGTCATCTAAATAAAACAACTGATTACGGCTATAAAAGCGGGTACTTCCCATTTCCATGCCCCTACTTCATTTTATGCCCCATCCTTCTCATCCATTCTTGAAACAATCAAAAACGACCGCAACAGGTTCAACAAGTATGCAAACCTTTGCACAACAAATATTTCCCTATCTTTCCCATTATCAATAATTTATTGTTTTTTTGATTAGCACCCTCATATGAATATTAACGATAACCCATAGGTTTAAGCTTATTTATCTTTTGCATGAAAACGAGTAAAGAATTCCTGTACACAGTTACAACGCTATTATTTTGGATGACGTTCTTACCGGCCCAAAACAAAATGGAAGTTGATTATGTTAATCCACTAATAGGAACCCCATCAGCTGGTTTTATGGAAGGTAGGGATGGCGGTGGCACCATGCCCTGTGTAGGAACCCCTTTTGCCATGACGAATTTTGTGGCCCAGACACGGGAAAATAAGATCAGCGAAATGCCCTATGTCTATGAAGACAATACCATACAAGGATTTATGGCCACTCACCAGCCAACGGTTTGGATGGGCGATTATGGCTACGTATCCGTAATGCCACAAGTTGGGAAATTAAAGCTACTTCCCAAAGACCGGGCCATGCCCTTTAGCCATAAGGACGAACTATCCAAACCCAATTATTACAGCGTTTCCATGGGGGATAAGGGGCAAAAAATTAAAGGGGAAATAGCGGCTGCATCCCGCTGCGGCATTTTTCAATTCACATTTCCCAAGTCCGATGAATCCCATATCGTTATCCAGGGCATTAATATTACCGAGAACAAAAAGGCGTTTCACGGCTATATCCAAATAGATGAAAACAAAAGGGAAATTACCGGTTACAACCCGGAACGGATGTCTTCCCATTTGGGCCCTGAACTCAAAAACTTTAAGGGATATTTCATAATTCAATTTGACAAATCCTTCGAGCGATACGGAACTTGGAATTCATTTAGGACGGAGCCCGATATTACAGAAATGGGCAAAGAGCAGACCGGTGCCAGAATGGGCGGTTACATAAGTTTTAAAACGGAAAAAAATGAAAAGGTAAAAGTTAAAATTGCCACTTCCTTTATAAGCCTGGAACAGGCCCGAGAAAACCTATCCAAGGAAATACCGGATTGGGACTTTAATAAAGTAGTGGAAAATACCCGGGATATTTGGCAAGAAAATTTATCCAGAATTCAGGTAAACGGAGCAACGGAAGATCAAAAAAGTATTTTCTACACTGCCTTGTTCCACACCATGTTGTTTCCCAGGGAGTTTTCAGAATACGGACGCTATTACAGTCCGTTCGACGACAAGGTCCATGAAGGGGTTTCGTATAACGACTACTCCCTCTGGGATACTTTTAGGGCCCTGCATCCGCTTCTACATTTTACAAATCCCGAACGGGTAAGCCCCATGATACAATCCTTATTACAAATGTACCAAGAGGGAGGATGGCTTCCAAAATGGCCTAATCCCACTTATACCAACATCATGACCGGGACCCATGCAGACGCTGTAATTGCAGATGCCTATATAAAGGGCTTTAGGGATTACGACCTTGATCTGGCTTATGAAGCCGTCAGAAAAAATGCCATGCACCCACCCTATAGGGACACGGAAAAGCCTTGGGGAGATCGGGATGAAGGTACTTTATATGAAGCAAGGGGCGGACTCACCTATTACCACTCCCTGGGATATGTTGCGGCAGATAAAACGCGGGAATCCGTAACACGGACCATTGAATTTGGCATAGATGATTACAGCATTGCCCAAATGGCAATGGATATGGGTAAAACGGAAGATTATGAGCGATTAATGGGGTGGAGCAAAAACTACAAAAACCTTTATAATAAAGAGACTGGCTTTCTAAATGCGCGACTATATAATGGCGATTGGGACAAAAACGTACAGGAAGGTTTTACCGAAGGGGGCCGATGGACTTATTTATTTGGTGCTATGCACGATATTGAAGGAAGTATTGAACTCTTTGGGGGAAAGGAGAAATATGCCGCTAAATTAAATGAAAATTTTGATGGACTACATTACCGTCATGATAATGAGCCGGGGCATCATTACGCCTACTTGTTCAATTATGCAGGGCAGCCATGGAAGACCCAGGAGCTTATCCGCAAGCATACCTCAACCATCAATTATAGAAATCACCCTCTAGGGATCAACGGGAATGATGATTGTGGGCAAATGTCAGCCTGGTATGTTTTTGGAGTTATGGGATTTTATCCGGTTACTCCCGGAACGGAAATATTTGCCATTGGGGCACCTCAATTTCCAGAATTCAAGCTTAGCCTACAAAAGAACGGAGAACCAAAATCTTTTAGGATCATAGCAAAAAACCTGTCCGAGGAGAATATGTACATTCAATCCTTAAAATTGGATGGAAAGGTATTGGATGAACCCTTTATTACCTATACCCAAATAATGAATGGCGATGTCCTTGAATTTGAAATGGGAAAAAGCCCCAATCCCACTGCCTTCAAAAACAATTAGAATGGAGTGACGTTAATTTGGGACCTTCTGAATGATTCCAAAATAGAATAAACGGATGGATGAATTATTAAGGCACTTTCAGGAGTTAGCTTAATTTTGTAGAACACATAGAATATTAACTGCCCTTAGATTTTATTTAGGGTCATTTTTTTATGCCCGATCATGATTTTTGGACAGGAGGTATGCTCTTGG
>NZ_JASWIM010000013.1:0-131197 GCF_030291335.1 Arenibacter flavimaris | reverse complement strand
TAATGCCAAAGTAAAGGCTTTTAGATCACAATTTAGGGGAGTCAGGAATACGGAATACTTCTTATATCGCTTGATTAAATTATATTCTTAAAATGGTAAAAACCCAACTTTTGGACTTGATCCGTCATTTTTTTTATGTCGCCTGCTTAAGCAAGTACACTTGCTCAGCATACTCCATAAAAAAAAGCCTTTCATTTCTGAAAGGCTTTCCTAGTAGCGGGAACTGGACTCGAACCAGTGACCTTCGGGTTATGAGTCGCAGAAATACTGGTTTTATATGATCTCATATGTGTTTATATAATTGATAATCAAATACTTAAGTTTTAAGTCGAAACAACAAAAATCATATTAAACCTCAAAATGTTTTAGATATGTTTTAGGTAAAATGTGGTCATTAGTGTATCTTAGTGGAAATATTTTACAAAAAATGGCCTCGATAAAGATAGTGCTTTGGAAACATGATAAAAAGAAGGACGGCACTTTTCCTTTGGCCGTTCGAATTACCCAAAATAGAAAGACACGATACATATTTACAGGTCAATATATTTTGGAAAAGGATTGGGACATAGATTTGGGCAAGGTTAAAAAATCCCACGCCAATTCAGCAAGGCTGAATAATTATCTGCTAAAAAAATTGACAGAGGTCGATAGTATCGCATTAGAAGCGGAAGGGTCAAAGGAGTTTATTTCCAGTAAACAAATCAAGAACAAGGCAAAGCATAAAGGGAGAACGGTTTCGTTTTATCAATTTGGGGCGCAACGTGTAATAAACAAATTTCAAGCAGGTTCATTTTCCACTTGTAAAGGGGAACTTTCAATGTTGTTTAACATCCGTGAATTTTTAAAGTGGAACAGATTTGAAGAGCGGGAACAAGTAATCAATGCAATTGTAGACCGGCGACGAAATCGAGTAGGTCAGTCTCGAAAGTTTGGATATAATTTCTTGGAACATGTAAAAGGCGAATTTGGTAAAGAAACCTCGCTATATTTTGAAGACATCACCGAGGCATTTCTAAGTAACTTCAAAGTGTTCTGTATTTCTTATCTAGATCATAAGACCAGAACGGTTACCAATCATCTTATTTATATTCGTACCCTGTTTAATGCAGCCATAAAAGAAGGTATCGTGGAAGCTAAAAACTATCCTTTTGCAGGAGAAAAAGAGCGTATACGTATAAAACCAACACAAAAAATCGGTTTGATAAGAGAAGAGATTAAACGTATTGAAAATGTGGAACTTGAGAAGGATTCAGCTATTTGGCATACCCGAAACGTCTGGTTGTTCTCTTATTATTTCGCGGGAATACGGATTTCGGACGTATTGCAAATGAAATGGTCGGATTTGATGGATGGACGTCTCTATTATACCATGAACAAGAATGAAAAGCCGTTGAGCCTTAAAATTCCGGATCAGGTCATGGGGATATTGGATTTTTATCGACCATTGCGGCAGTCGAATAAGGATTTTATTTTCCCCTATCTGAAAAAGGCGAATCCCAATAGCAAGCGGGATGTATTTGTAAAGACTCGTAATGGAAGCGCTGTACTTAATAAATACCTAAAGGAGATTGCCGAAAAATGTGGGATTACAAAAAACCTATCTAACCATATTGCCCGCCATTCTTTTGGGAATATCGCCGGGGACACCATTTCACCCCAAATGTTGCAAAAACTTTATCGGCATAGCGATTTAAAAACGACCATCATGTATCAGGCAAATTTTATTCATAGAGATGCGGATGATGCTTTGGATGCTGTTTTAAATTCTTAAAAACCATTGGAAATTTAGGATTTTATTTCAAAATAACATGTTTTAGAACTGCACGTTATTCTAAGGATCTAGGGTATGGCTGTGTGAGAGTTCGAGTCTTTCCGCCTGTACAATCGAGTAGGAAGCTAGGGATTATTTCCCTAGCTGTCCTCTCACACCACCGTACGTACGGTTCTCGTATACGGCGGTTCTTTAGTTTACAATCCTAACTTTTAGATAATAATCAGATAGAAAAACATATCCCGATACTTGCAGACGTTCTTTCGTAATCGTGGTCGATAGGATAAAGCTCTTGGACGTGTGCCAATAGGCTTTCCTTGTATTTGCCCATTCATACGCTTTTGATTTCTTAACTCCGAGTTTGACGAGATTGGTTATTTTGGTTCCTATCCGTTTCCATTGTTTCCAAATCACCATCCGCAGTCGCCTGCGATACCATTCATCTATACGAAGTAGGATGCTCTTCATGTCTGCCAACTTAAAATAATTGACCCAACCCCTAATATATTGGGATAAGGATTCTTTACGTCGCTCATTGCCCCAGCCATTGCTCCTTGATGTCTGCTCTTTTAGTTTGGCTTTCATTTTGGCGATACTTTTGGGGTGGACCCTTAGCCTGCACTCTCCCCTTAATTTGTAAAAGGAATGACCCAGGAATTTAACCCTTCGGATTGGTGCGACTTGGCTCTTTTCACGATTGACTTTTAAGTATAGCCCATTTTCTATGAAGTTTGTAATGCTCTCCATTACTCGTTCACTGCTTCGCTTGCTCTTACATAAAATCAAAAAGTCGTCTGCATAACGTACAAATTTATGCCCTCTATGCTCTAATTCCCTGTCCAGTTCATTGAGCATAATATTGCTCAACAATGGACTCAATGGCCCGCCCTGTGGAACCCCTTCTTTGCTCGGCTCAAAGGTCTGGCCTACTTGGACACCAGCGTTTAGATAGCGATGTATCAACGATACAACTCGATTATCTTTGACTGTTCGTGAAAGTAGTTCTATCAGCTTGCTATGGTTTACTGTGTCAAAGAACTTCTCTAAGTCCATATCTACGGCGTAATCATAACCATCTGTTATATACTTCTGACACTTTTTCAGCGCTTGGTGTGCATTACGTTTTGGCCTAAATCCATAGCTATGGGACGAAAATTGGGATTCGTAGAGCTTACTTAGTTCTTGGGATATTGCTTGCTGGATTACTCTATCCACTACCGTGGGAATACCCAGATTTCGCCTCTTCCCATCGCCTTTCGGTATCTCTACTCTGCGAACCACGTTGGGGCGGTATTTACCGTCCAGTATATTATTTATCAGACTATCTTTATGTTGGGCCAGATAATCGCCAAGCGATCCGACTTCCATCTTGTCAACTCCTCCCACGCCATTATTTCGCTTCACCTTGCGGTAGGCTGAATTTAGGTTTGAAGGGGATAGTATCATTTCTAATAAATCATATCCTGTTTCATTTGGATCGTTGATGCGGTTGTTTTCTGTTATCCACATAGAAGTCTGCCCTCCAACATAGCCTTCGGATTCCGTCCTATTCTTTTGTTTAGAGGTCTTTGATCTGTCAAAGATTTTCTGCGTTCTTCCTTCCACTTGGTAACTATCGGTTACTGCACATCTACTAAAGTTCAGCCCTTCCTAAATATAGTCGTTACTTAGTACTATGGCATCTGCTGACTCCTGACAGCAACTGTTGTCCGTGTTTCATACCCTGTTTCCACACGTCTATCAGGCCTCCCGTGGTAAGGCAATTCACTTTCACTCCATATCCCCGCCATATTTACATCCCGTTGTCCGTGTAATCTTTGGACTTTGACTTGCTGTGTAGTCTCATCCCAACGGTTATGCCTGATATGGTTCGTGTTCCTCGGGGCAGAGTTTTGCTTCCAACTTCCTTCAGATTCCACCTCGCAATGGACACCCTTGTCTTCAGCTAATGGTTGGCGATTACAAGCCCCCATAGTGAACTTTCATCACCTAGTTAATTGCCATGCACGGCACACACAAGTGGAAGCCGACTTTTTTGAGTCGGCTTTTTTTGTTTTGGTAAAACAATGTTAAAACAAATGGAGGTTTTGATTCATTTATGTTTTAGAGCATTCAATATTCTTTTTAAGATGGAAATATTGTCTCAGGCAAAATTTGATACACCTTACAGGAGGGGGTCACTGGTTCGAACCCAGTAGAGCCCACAGTAACAAAGACAAGGTTTCCAAGAAATTGGAAGCTTTTTTGTTGAGCTAAAAATTCCAAAAAGGCTCACTTTTTATTTTTAACAAAACTTTAGCATATTTTAGACGAAAATGATGTCATTTGACTAGATTAAGAACCGTTGTTGTGTTTATATAAGGTTCTTAACTATAATTTATTGGGAAAACTTATAAAGGAGGAAGTTCTTTTGGCAAAAAAGAATAATAAACCCTTAATCAGACTTCGACCGGTGATAATTGTCAATTAAAGCTTCCGATACTATTAGGGACTTTTCCTTGGTTATACAGTCAAAGGTAATTTTAGAAATTTGACCGTCTTCAACAATTGCGAGGTCTGTTTGCCGGATTCCAACAAAGATTTCATAAAGGAGATGAAATTGGTGTTGTCATATACCGGCATACCCTGGCAGGCAGCTCCTGCAGGCGATAAAAGGGCAAAGGCAAGGGCAATTCCCAATGTTCTGATTTTCTTTTTCATAATGTTACTTTTTTTTAGTTTTAAAAATTCTTTAATAGCGGTCTCCATATTCTGGGTCTTTTTATACAGGGACATTATGGCCGCGTTTTCCTCGCCGTCCGTTAGATAGGCTGCATAGACTTCAGGGGGTACCTCCAATCTGAAAATGTTACTTTCCTTGCCTATTTTGATAAACATCTCCGTGTACTTTCTGGGGCCGCTAAGATTGCTTCTAATGGACTTTAACTGGTTCAGGTCATGGCTTGATAGGTTTAACCGGTTCTTCAGTTCCCCATATCCCTTTTCGTTGTTCAGGCTATAGATGACCTGAGTATTTTCCAGTATGCTGGCCGAGGTGGAATTGTTGGGCAGTTGGTTTATGGATTGGAGGATGATGCCGATGGCCCCGTTCTGTTTTCGGATGGCCTGATAGTAAAACTCCACACTTTCCAGTACGTTGTCGAATTTTAACTGTTTGGCAAATTCGTCAAACAGGATGATACCCTTTTCGGCACGGTTTTTCCAGATGGTCCGTTGGATGGCAGATTTTATGAGCTTCAGCATCACCGAAAGAATTTCCTTATTGTCCTTTACTTCATCCAGTTCAAAAACAATCAATCGTTTGTCCTCAATTTTAAAGGTCTGGTCCTTACTGACCTCGAAAAGGAAACTATAGAGTCCATCGCCTACATATTCCGACATGATGTGGAGGAAGCTTTTTATATTGAAATATTCAGGTTGAATTTTAAGCTGATCCAACAGATTATTTTGGTTCCCTTCCATGAACCTGTAAAAGCTGTCCAAAGAATGGTTCCCGTCAACAATGTGATAATAGTACTGTAGTATTTTTTTTATGGATACGGATTGTGCCTTGGTGGCCTTTAGCTCGGAGGCCAACAACTCAAATAGAAATACCGACAGATCCTCCATACGTTCTGGAGTTAGGTCTGCTTTGTGATGTATGTAAAAGGGATTGATGCCTAGGTTCTTTCCGCTTTCATATCTCAACACGGTATATTGTTCGGGATAGAGCTTCGCGAACTTAGTGTAGGAGCCTCCAAGGTCTATAATGACCAGGCGGACCCCATTTTCGAAATATTGACGGAGTACATTGTTGGCAAGGAAAGACTTGCCTTCGCCAGTTGGGGCAAAAATGGCAAAATTCTGGGCTTTGATGCGCTTTTTCTTTTCATCCCAGACGTCCTTTAAGACCGGAATATTGTGTTCCCGGTCATTGAAAATGATCCCAGTAGCATCGGATTTATAGTTGCTATTGTTTATGCTCAGGCACAGGGCATGTTTCAGGTCGGTAACATATAAGTCCTCATCGGAAAAATTGGAAGAAAAGCAGAAATAGCTGTTTAGAAAATAGTTTTTGCGTTCCTCGCCCCTTGGATAGTAGGGTATAATATCAAGTTCCTTGAACTCGGTTCTAATTTTGGAGCCTATTTTTTCAAGCCCTCGGTCGGAATGATCCCAATAGATGATATTAAGATGGCCCCGAACGATCCTTGAGCTGTCATCCCCATTGATCTTGTCCAGAATATGCTGGACCTTGGTCAGGGTTACTTTGTTCTGGGAACCGAAATTGGAACTTTTGTTCAGTTCCTCTATTTTCTTGTCCAATAGTTTTCGCCATTTATACTTATCATCCAGGTAGATAATCTGGTTTACAATATGGTTTTCGTTCAATGTCAACCCTATGCCATCTATAAAACCCTGGTGGAACACAAAATCATCCGAGGTAAACCGCTCATTGGTCTTACTGCTCTGGACACTTTCACCAAAACATAGTTCACTGTTTATGGCAAGGACATCAAAATCATTTTGGCCGATGGAAATCTTATTTCTGTCCAAAATGATATCGGTATCGAAACCTTCATTGAACCCATTGAAATAATTGTTGGTATTCGTGAGGATTTCCTCTTTGGCCAACGGGACAAAGGCCATCTTGCGGCTATTGTTGATAAAGGAAACAGAATCGTTTACAGAGCCCATAAAACTTTTAACCTGTTCATCCATCTTCAAATGGACTCCCTTAGTAACTTTTCGAAAGGGGTTTACATATTTGGAGTTGTTCAATGTTTTGTTCCGTGTAAGGATAAAATATAGGAAGCAACGATGGTCGATATACTCCCTCCCTTTGAAATACCGATGGGTGGCTTTTGCCAAAAAGGTAGTATTGGGCAATTTTTCAGAGGTGTAGGTTTTCTTGAGATAAATATCCTGTTTATGGACGACGCATCCAATGGGCAAGGATTTAATGGCCTGGAACCAGGAGCTATGGATATCCTCAAAATCCATTTCGGACAAGGAATAGATTTCTGGCAACAAACCCGCGTAACAAAGTACCACATTGCCATTATTGGCATAGACGATGTTGGATTGGATATCCGCAATGGGATGGTGTACCGAAAGATTAATCTTGTCCATAATTTAGGGATGAGGATTTTTTATTACTGATAATTTTTGGAAATACCCTTGTTAGGGTTAAAGAGAGTGTACTGTTCGTAATCCTGGTCAAGGCTACATAAAGTATGGTATTGAATATAAGGACACCCATAATCATCGCAAGACTGAATGAGAAAATGATGACCATTAAAGAAGCAATTATGGACAGCATCTGAAGTGCAAAAAAGGATATGGGCAAGCCGAATATCATGGCCCTTTTTCTAATATTCCTATATATTTCGAATTTTTTCATCACACTACAATTCCTATGAGGTAAGTAAAGATGCCAACTACGGCCCCAGCAATCAAGACAAAGACCAGTACCCTGGTGATGCCTTTTTTTAGATCCGCGTTTTCCCCAAAGAAATGTCCGGCGTTGAACAAGAACCCTATAAGGAAGATGACCCCGAGGATTATGGGAAAGATGGTCCTGATGGTATCGGAGACATCGTTGACAGAGTCTTCTATGCCTCCAATTTGTGCAAAAGCTGATGCCGTAACCAAAAGCAATAGCAGCAATGATTTAATTGGTTTTTTCATGATTGTACATTTTTGAGGCCTTCCCAATAGCTATGGGTAGAAGGCGGTTGATAAAATATTCGTTACGGAATTTCCAAAGGATCGGACAAAACGATGGGGAATGAATAAATTTTAACAGTCGCAAACGTTAAAATTTCACGGATTAGAAGCGAATTCATCTAAACGATGAAAATTGTGCAACACGCACTTTGAATATCGACGGTATGAAACGTATTTGGATAATTGGCCTTTGGATTGGATTTACTCTTTTATGCAATCCCATTCAGGCTCAGGTAATTAATAAACCAATAGTAGTTCTGGATCCAGGACATGGGGGAGTGGATTCAGAAGCAATCAGTATAAATGGTGTTTTGGAAAAGGATATTGTTCTGGAAGTGGGGAAAGAGACAATACGACTGAGCAGGGAACTGTTTGGAAATAGCCTCGATATCCAATTGACCAGATACAAAGACATTTTATTTTCTTTCGATTTGTAATTATTAATATTAGTTATGAAAATATATATAATATTGTTATGATATGTAATATAAATATTTTTTTATACTTTCGTTAAACTTTGTGTGAGTTATTCCGTTTTTAGTTAATGTTATCTCAATATGGTTGATTGTGATCTGCACGCAGTCATCCGACGCAATGTTCATTCTTTGTTAAGTTGAGAGCAATAATCACAAATGGCATATAAAGCTGGCAGAGAAAAATGGAAGTAAACTGAATATTTTCATGTCTGTATCTCGGCGAGCCTTTGGCAAATGGATGTTTGAAATCAGTAAAGAGAATTTATAATGCGGAAATATATGGATGGGGGGTGTGTAATCGATCCAGATAAAACGTACAATTGTTTAATATAAAACTAAAGAAACTATAAAAATATGAATCGAACGATTTATTTAATTCTAGGAATAATTTTATTTGTTACGTCAAAAGTGAAAAGTCAGAATACTACCTGGATAAAGCCTGGAATTCATTGTTTTGAAGTGCCGACCGAATATTTGAAAGAAAGAGAACAAATACCTGCTTACTGGCTTACCTCCAATAGGGAAATAAATGAATTCTTAGATGAGAAAATAAGGAAAGGGGAAGTACGACAAATTGGTACATCAGCTGGGAATCGTCCTATTCGAGCGGTTTTTTATGGGAGTCCACGTAAAGGCGAGGGAACAACCACTTATTCCGGTTCGTTGGGTTATCAAAATGTTTTGGCATATAGGGGCCCAGATCATGAAAAAACAGTTTTTTTAGCTATGGCCGGGGTTCACGGGGGTGAGCTCGAACCTATAATGGGGATCATCAATTTTTTGTCTGTTCTAGAAACGGGTAAAGATCTGAGAGGAGTCTCTTGGCCAGTTATAGAAGAGCTTTTCAATTCGATTGACCGACTGATTGTAATCCCGGTTATGAATCCAGATGGAAGGAATCGGGTGCCAATACGCATGTTTCCTTTCAGGGGAATGAATTATGAGGTGAATGAATTTTGGAACACAGGAGGATATCCTGATGGAACACTTATAGGTTGGCCTGATGTGAAAGAGTTCATCCCTTTTGACTTTACTTCCAATAAGTTTCCCGGTGGTTATTCCAATGAAGCCGGCGTGAATATTCAACATGATGATTTTTTTAATGCGATGCAGCCTGAGACTCGGGCTTTGTTTGATTTGTGCGGCATTGAAAAACCTGACCTAATTCTGAATATGCATACGGGAGCTGTTTTTCCTAAGATGCTAAAGCCATTTACTGAAGTCTCATTGAATGTTGTTTTTGATAGGTTGTATAGAAAAGTCTTGACGGCATGGACCACAGCGGGTTTAGAAAAGACTGATAATGTCCAGCTGGAATCAGATCCGGAACGGGTTGGTAGTTATTCTCCTTTTAGTTTGGATGGCGCCTTGAGTTTTCATTGTGGGGCATTAAGCGCAGTCATTGAATCTCCGAATCATGGATTTGCTGCAGCTCGTGATGGGCAAGGGGATATGATTGTCCTGACTCCTGAAATGTTGTTGGAAGCTCAATTGATTGGGTACCAGGAATCATTGCAATTTTTGAAAGATTCTGGTGGAAGGTCGCAATGGACTCCAAGTAAAAACTAAACAAAAAATAGTGCATTTGAAGCCGTTTTCGAGAAATGAATGTTAATACTAGAGCATCAACTACGCAATTTAAGCTCCAAAGTGGAGACAAAGAAAACTGTCTTCTTGTATTAAAGAAACACATGGTTAATGATTCTAAAAAGGTGGCTGATGTTTTTGGTTTTTAACATTAAGTATAACAGGATTAATTTTTGGTTGACTAGACAAATGGCCCTTGTTTAAATTGGAGGAGAATGTTTTGATTGGCCCCACTTTTGAACAGCTCGTTAGTTTCTCCTAGAAGTGCGATATCGTTATTATGGCGGGATTCGGTTTTGTATGTTTTTTTTGGCAGAGTAGTCGATTCGACCATAGAGAATGAAAATACATTTTGATATGAAATTGTTTAAGCTCTTGATGTGTGTATTTTTGATGGGTATACTTTCCCAAATATCATTGTATAGTCAGGTAACGCTGAACGAAACAAACCTAATGGATGCAATGAGAATTGAACACCCCCGTATGTTTTTGACTTCTTCAATGTTGTCTAATATTAAGCAACGGGCTCTTAATCGGGATCAAAAGATTTTTAACGGGATTAAGGAAAGAATAGATAAACTTTTCGAGAAGGATTTCAAGTTTGGAAATTTACTTATACGAGATGGTCATCAGAGCAGGGACCATCAAATTGGGACCAGTGCATCAGAGGCTGCCCTTTTGTATTTAGTTTTCCAAGACAAAAGATACCTCACACTTGCAACAAAACTATTAAGGAAAGTCGTTGAATATTATAAACTTAGAAACGTTGAAGGTCTTAATGTGCATTGGTATAATTTTAGTCGAATCAATACATTGGCTGCTTACGATTGGTTGTACAATGACCTTACAGGAAATGAAAGAAGGGAAATTGGGAGGCCTTTGCTGGAAGCAATGGCATACATGTCAGATCACAAAAAACGGAGTAATGTATTCAGAAGAAACGGTGGCGGCATACAGTCAGGATTTTCTGGTCCCAATGCTTTGCCATGGTATGCCGGGGTGGTTTTTTATAAAGCTGGTGTAGATGACGGCTTGGCCGAAAGGCTGTTGTTACAAGGATACTCTGAGCACATTAAAATGCTGGAATCCAGAAGTGCTCGTGCCGGTGATGATGGGGGTGCCAATTCAGGTACAATTGGATATGTATTAGGAGCCAATCCCTGGGCAGCATTTAATTTTTTTCATACTATCCATTCCGCTACAGGCAAAGATATAGCTATAGACTGGGATTACGTTCCTTATTTTATCAATTATATATTCTGGAATTGGTTGCCTGGAAAACTAGAGTTTGGTCATGGGGATGCTCGTCATTTAGATAATAAACTGCCTCTAAAATTGCTTCCTCTACATTTAGCACATGTTATACATTTTTATAAAGATACACATCCCGAGTTGGTCTCGGTAGCTCGTTGGATGAATAGTCAATTGGAGGATGAAGTTCAGGAAAGCTTCCCTTATATAAGACTCTTACTTGATTCTGATAATGAGAATAATAATATGAAATTAAATTCTATAGAAACGCTCCCAATTGCTCGGCATTTTGAAAATATGGGACAGATATTTCTTAGGTCAGGATCTGGTCCAAACGATACTTACGGCCTCTTTACATCTGGTGGGGTAGGTTTACATAAGCATTTTGATAATAATAACTTCGTAATTTTTAAGAGGGGTTTTTTGGCATTGGATTCCGGAACCCGTCCCCAGCCCGGAATACATTTATCGCATTATTATTGGCGCACGATAGCACACAATTGCATCACCATAAAAATGCCAGGAGAAGAAATGCCAAATTACTGGGGAGGTCCATCACAGAATGAAGAAAACTCTCCCATTCCAAATGATGGGGGACAAAATGATGAAGGAGGGGCTGAGGTTATAGCTTTTGATGAAACCGCGTACTATGCTTATATCGCAAGTGATGCTACAAATTCGTATCACGAAGAGAAGTCCAATGAAGTTATCCGTCAGTTTGTGTTTTTACCTCCAGATCACTTTGTGATCTTTGATCGTGTTTCTTCTACTCGAGCAGAGTACCAAAAAAAATGGATGTTTCATATCGCAAATGAACCCAATGTCTGTGGAAATCATTTTTCCAGTGAACATTGGGAGGGGAAGATTTTTTCTAGAGTGATATATCCTATAAACTATAATTTGACTAAAATAGGAGGGCCAGGCAAGCAATTTTGGTCTGACGGGAGAAATTGGCCACTTCCCGAATTAACTTCCGGAGACTGGAATTATGAAGGAATGAAGTGGCTAAATAATGAACATAACCTGTTTGGTCAGTGGCGTATGGAGGTGACTCCGAAAGAATTATCTAAAAGGGATTTTTTCTTGCATCTCATTCAAGTTGGGGACCGAACCCTTGAAGTAATGACGGATTCTGAGCCTATAGATCTTGGTAATAATTTGGGTTTTAGATTTAACAGTGGTGGTAAGGATGTCGAAGTTACTTTCTCCAAAACGGGCAAGGTAGGTGGTAAAATAACGGTACATCAAAAAGGCCAAAAAATCTTGGAAGAATATTTCACTGAAGAAATAAAGCCGCAAAAAGGATTTTGAATGAACAGATACTTGATTAAGTAAAATGGAGTTGTGACGAACTTCATATCCTAAGGTAAGGTTATGTTATTGAATGATCCAATGTTTCGCAACTAATTAACAAATTAAGCAGAAGAATCTGGATTTCAATGGGCTTTCAGAATATAATTAAAGACATTCGGACATTGGCTTTGGTAAAGGTAGGCAATGATAAAAGTCAAACCCTAGTTATTTTTAGCTTACACAGTTCGTGGGAAAGTGTCGTAAAAATTGATAGAGTAGGCAAAATAGACTTGGTTAACTATAAAACTAGAAATATAAATCAATGGAGAACAAGCGGCGTAATTTTATAAAATCGACCACATTGGCAGGATTGGGAATGGGTTTGGCAGGAAACCTTTCCTTGTATGCGAACGGTATGGGAAAAACAGGGGGCAGGATCGGGATCATTGGATTGGATACCTCCCATGTAACCGCCTTTACCAAGGTGATCAACGATCCGGGCAGGCCCGAATTCGAAGGTTTTAAAGTGGTTGCCGCCTATCCCACCAAAGGAAGTGCCGATATGCCGGCCAGTATAGATAGGATAGGCATGTTTACGGAACAGGTCAGTGCCATGGGAGTAGAAATTGTGGGTTCCATAAAAGCGCTTTTGGCCAAGGTGGATTTTGTTTTATTGGAATCCGTTGATGGCAGAAGGCATCTGGATGAAGCGTTACCGGTACTAAAAGCCGGGAAGCGCATGTTTATAGACAAACCCCTATCCAATTCCCTCGTAGGAGCCATAGCGCTTTTTGAGGCTTCAGAAAAGTATAAAACCCCCATATTTTCTGCTTCCAGCACCCGTTTTTCACCAGAATCGGTAGAGATTGCCAAGGGAAAGGAAACGGTGGGAACCGTATTGGGAGCACATACCTATGGCCCTGCTGCTAAGCAGGATGGGCATATGGAATTGGCCTATTACGGGATTCACGGTATAGAAGCGCTTTTCACCTTAATGGGTACGGGTTGTAAACAGGTAACAAGATTTGATACCCCGGTATCCAATGTGGTCACCGGGTTTTGGGAAGACGGCAGGATCGGGGTTTTTACGGCGACGCCCGAAGGAGGAAAAGCGGCCTTTGGGGGAGTGGTCCACGGAAGCAAGGGCGTTGCGGAAAAGGTCAAGATATTGGATGGGTACGATCCGTTGATCGTGGAGATTATCGCTTATTTTAAAACGGGAACGGTACCGGTCAGCAATAAGGAGACCCTGGAGATCTTTGCCTTTATGGCGGCTGCGGACGAAAGCAAGCTGAGGGGAGGGAAACCGGTTTTACTGGAAGAGGTCATGCAGAAGGCCAAGGCCGAAGTAAAGAAAACATAAATATCCGGCATGGAGGGCAGGGGCCTTGTTGCTTTAGAAGGACCAAAACAACTCCTGAAGGTTTAATTGTAAATTATGGATTTTAGGATCAAATTATTGATGTCCATTTTGTTGTGGATGAATTGCATTGGGGCATATAGCCAGTATGAGGCAATACAGGATACCGATCCCTTATGGGATAAGATAGCCCGGAACTTTTTGGTACCCGATGCCTTTATGGGAGATTATGGAAAGTACCGGTCTCCTTTAAGGTTCTACAATGGAAAAAAGGTAAGGACCGCTAAAGATTGGCAAAAAAGAAAAAAGGAGATCCGGGATAGATGGCAGGAAATGATGGGGGCATGGCCCGAAGTGATTACCGATCAAAAATTGGAAATCCTAGACACGGTAAAAAGGGAAAACTTTGTACAGCATAGGGTTCGGTTTTATTGGTTGCCCGGAGAACGGACAGAGGGGTACCTACTGGTTCCGGAAGGGGAGGGGAAAAAGCCAGCGGTCGTTACCGTTTTCTATGAACCGGAAACCGCAATAGGCTATTCGGATAAGCCCCATCGGGATTTTGCCTATCAATTGGTAAAGCGGGGTTTTGTGGCGTTGTCGATAGGGACGGCAGAAGCGTCCAAAAACAAAACGTTTTCACTGTATTACCCCAATATCGATAGTGCACGGGTACAGCCACTTTCCATGTTGGGCTATGCTGCGGCGAATGCATGGAACGTACTGTCCAAAGTCGATAAAGTGGATGCCGCCCGAATAGGTCTTTTGGGACATTCGTTTGGAGGCAAATGGGCCATGTTCGGGGCCAGCTTGTACGATAAATTTGCGGCTTCGGTATGGTCGGATCCGGGGATTGTCTTTGAGGAATCACGGGAATCGGTAAATTATTGGGAGCCATGGTATTTGGGATACCATCCTAAACCATGGCGGAAACGTGGATTGATTACAAAGGAAAATCCGGCAAGGGGGCTGTATCCAAAACTGGTGGAACAGGGGTATGATCTTACTGAGCTGCATGCCCTTATGGCCCCTAGGCCATTTTTGGTTTCAGGAGGGTCGGAAGATCCGGGAGATCGTTGGAAGGCCTTGAACCATACCATTGCGGTTAATAGATTGTTGGGATGCGAGCATCGTGTGGCGATGACCAATAGACCGGAACATTCCCCCAACCAAGAATCGAATGAACAGATATACCTGTTTCTGGAATATTTTTTAAAGCCGGATATCGTTCATAAAAAATAAGACGGGACTATTCCCAATGTAAACAGAGGGTATCAATGACGCACAGATTGGCACAATCGAGGAGGTTATATATTAAACAAGTTGTCATAATTTAATACTATCAAAAGAAAATTACATGGAAAACAAGAGAAGATCATTTATAAAAAAAACGGCAATGGGAGTATCGGCTGCTTCTATTGGAGGGATATTGCCCGGTTTCAGTGCCCATAGTTATGGGAATATATTAGGTGCCAATGAACGTCTTAAGGTGGCCTGTATGGGGGTCAATAGTAGGGGAAATGCAGTAGGGTCCAATTTTGCCATGCAGCCCAATTGCGAGGTACTGTATTCATGTGATGTGGATAGCAGGGCATCTGAAAAGTTTATCGCCAATATTGCCAAGATTCAAAACAAAAAGCCCAAACACAGTACCGATTTTAAAAAGGCCTTGGATGATAAGGATGTGGATATTTTAATAGTGGCCACACCGGACCATTGGCATGCACCGGCAGCGATTATGGCATGCAAGGCAGGGAAACACGTCTATCTGGAGAAACCGGCCAGCCATAACCCGCACGAGGGGGAAATGGCGGTGGCCGCGGCCAAAAAATACAATCGGGTGGTCCAGATGGGAAACCAGCGCCGTTCATGGCCTAATGTGATGGCTGCCATAGGGGAACTTAAACAAGGGATTATCGGCAGGCCCTATTTTGCCAAAACTTGGTATTCCAATAACAGGCCTTCTATTGGAACCGGAAAAATCACTGAAGTACCTTCATGGCTAAATTATGAGTTATGGCAAGGTCCGGCTCCTCGCGAGGAATTTAGGGATAATATAGTTCATTACAACTGGCACTGGTTCTGGAACTGGGGTACCGGAGAAGCCCTTAACAATGGCACCCATTTTGTTGATTTGGCCAGATGGGGACTAGGGGTGGATTATCCTACCAAAGTGAGTTCCAATGGGGGCAGGTATCATTATAATGATGATTGGGAAACTCCGGACACACAGATCATAAATCTGGAATTCCCCAATAATACCCTAATGACCTGGGAAGGGCGCAGTTGTAACGGCCGCTCTGTTGAAGGAGGAAGTGTAGGGGTAATGTTCTACGGTGAAAACGGCTCTATGGCCATAGAAGGGGGCAACTCTTATAAGGTGTACGATCTAAATAATAAATTGTTGAAGGAAGTAAACGGCAGTCGCAAAATTGGAACAGGAAATTTATCGAACCCCTCCCAGGATCTGGACGTTTTACATATTCAAAACCTGTTTGATGCCATCCGAAAAGGAACAACTTTAAATTCGGATATTACGGGAGGGCACCAAAGTACCTTGCTCGTCCAATTGGGCAACATAGCCTTGCGTTCCGGAAGTACATTGAATATTGACTCCAACAACGGCCGTATCTTGGGCAATGATGCGGCAATGAAATATTGGAGAAGGGATTATGCGCCAGGATGGGAAAGTATATTGACATAATCCAAGGTTTTTAAAGCAGTCCGGCCTATATTTATGGGGAATAGGAAAGGATTTGTTGCTATTTCGATACATTGTACGTGGAATTATTAGTATCCAGATGAAAAATAATACATACGACGCTATTGTAGTAGGGTCTGGCATAACGGGCGGATGGGCTGCCAAGGAATTAACGGAAAAAGGACTCAAGACCCTGGTTCTGGAAAGGGGAAGGGAAGTAAAGCATCCCGAAGGCTATACCAATATGTTTAAGGCTCCATGGGATTATAAGTACCTGGGGCATGTTTCCCTCGAAGACAAAAAGGCCTACCATGTGCAAAGCAAGAAGTACAATTTCAATGCCGGGAGCAAATCTTTTTTTGTAAATGACCTTGAACATCCCTATGTCCATCCCAAAGACAAGCCTTATAGGTGGTTTAGGGGATATCAAACAGGTGGGCGCTCCTTAATATGGGGGCGGGGTGCCTATCGTTTTAGCGATCTTGATTTTGAGGCCAACCTACAAGATGGGGTGGGAGTGGACTGGCCTTTAAGATACGTGGATCTGGCTCCCTGGTATGATTATGTGGAACGTTTTATAGGGGTCTGCGGGTCAAGGGAAAATATTCATCATTTTCCAGATGGACAATTCCTTCCTCCCTTTGAGCTGAACCATGCCGAAAAGGTAATTAAAAAAAGGCTGGAGTCACATTACAAGGACCGATGGTTGATACCCAACCGGGCGGCACACCTTACCCGTGCAAAACCCGGCCAATTTAAAGGAAGGTCCCAATGTATGTCCCGTAATATGTGCCACACAGGATGCCCCTTTGGAGCCTATTTTAGCAGTAACAGTACTACGCTTCCCGCGGCCAGGGATACAGGAAGGTTAACGTTACAATCAAACGCCATCGTTATTTCTGTATTGTACGACCATAAGAACAATAGGGTTTCTGGGGTTCGTGTCATGGACAGTATCACCCAAAAAGAGACCGAATATTTTGCCAGGGTGGTATTCCTGTGTGCTTCCACCATTGCTTCCACCGGAATCCTCTTAAATTCCAAGTCGGAGAGTTATCCAAACGGATTAGGGAATTCAAGTGGGGTATTAGGGCATTATTTAATGGACCATCACAAGGACATTTCTTCTTCCGGAGTACTTGAGGGTTATCTGGATAGGATATATAGGGGGTATAGGCCTACCTCGGTAGCCGTTCCCCGATTTAGAAATGTGAACGGTAATGAAATGAATTTTCTTAGAGGTTATGGTTTTTGGGGTGCCGCGGCCAGGGAAGGGATACATGCGGGAAAGCCCGGAGTAGGGGCTGCATTTAAAGAGGCTTTGTCCTATCCAGGTCCTTGGAAGATGACCCTTTCGGCTTATGGGGAATGTTTGCCGTACTATGAAAACAAAGTGGAATTGGATCCGGAACTGACCGATAAATGGGGGCTTCCCTTGCTAAAAATAACAGCGGAATTTGGCGATAATGAAATGAAAATGCGCCGGGATATGAAAGAACAGGCGAAGGAATTACTGGAAGTAGCGGGCCTACAGGAAATCAAGGTCAATGAAGGGGCCAGTATACAGGGCGATGCGGTACATGAAATGGGTACGGCGAGAATGGGAAGGGATCCTAAGACCTCATTTCTCAACGCCTACAACCAAAGCCATGACATTCCCAATCTGTTCGTGACCGATGGTTCCTGTATGCCTTCTTCCGGTTATATGAGCCCATCGCTGACCTATATGGCCCTTACGGCAAGGGCGTGCGATTATGCCATTAGGCAAATGAAGAACAATGTATTCTAGTAAAACCAGGGAGATGTTTGTAGGGGTGTGATTTGGGAATGGATGCCCACAAGACCGATAGGGCAATAACACCAATTTAAGATTATGGAAAGAAGAGAGGCAGTTATAAAAATATCATGGATTGTAAAATCTGTTTATTTGGCCCCCGCAGTTTTTACGGGTTTGATGAGTTGCAAAAGTGGGGTTTCCCATTCCAACAATAAGGTATTTAACGATGATCAGGACAAATTGGTCAGGGCTATTGCGGATACCATCATTCCGAGAACGGAAACACCTAGTGCCTCCGACGTAGAGGTGAATGTTTATATGGATTTGCTGCTTCATCAAGTTTATGATGATGTATATAAAAGTAGATTTCTAGCAGGATTGCATCAGTTTGATCTAAACTGTATAGACAATACGGGCAATAGATTTTTTGAGCTTAACGAAGGGGAAAAACTAAATTACCTTAATAGGTTGGACCAAGAGGTATATGTCCAGGAAAGGGCTGATATGGAACCCTTTTTTCTTAAAGTTAAGGAGCTTGTAGTAAGAATTTACTATTCAACTGAGGAAGGAGTGAAACAAAATTTGGATTATGTGCCCATCCCTGGGCCATATATAGGGGATGTTGAAGCAACAGCAGATACAAGAATCATGAAGGGGAATTGATCAAATAAAATTTATTTGATCGTAATGAAGATTAAAACACGACTAACCATGGTCTCTTTTGTTGAGGGGACTTTAGAGAGCAATCTATAGGGATTTATTATTTATACAGATTACGGGATAGTATCTTCGTTAAAAATCTATTAACTTATTTTCAAGAAAAATATGTTGTCCACCATGCCATGGCTTCGCGCATATGTCAATGTCCCCATCGAAGTCAACATCAGCACCAATAGCTTCATGTATCCTTCTGCCTTCAAGAATAGTGTGTTCACTCCATATTTTTGCATCTCCATTTTTATTCTCCCATATAAACATTTTATGCTTTTCTTGTGACAAAGGGCCGCCACCGGAACAAATATCTGTATCACCATCTCCATCAAAATCTGCCAAAATCAATGAGTGAAAATCCTGATTCGTGGTATCCTTTGATATTAGATGAAAAACAAAACTCTCTCCTTTATTTTGATTTTCAAACCAAAATACTCTACCATTTTGAGTATCTGCTTCTGCTTGAACAACATCAATATCTCCATCTTGATCTAAATCAGTACACCAGGTTTTTAAAGCTAATCCAAATTTGTCAGGCCGATTACCATTTAAAGGTGTTAGATTTTCATGTAATGTCCACTTTTGACCCTTCCCATCGGCGTTTTCAAACCATGCATTACCTCTTACAATATCAACATCGTTATCATTATCTAAATCCCCGTATCCCATTGGAGCTATTCCTCCATGAATCCCATTTCCGATTTTAAAATAGTTCCAATTAGAAGTATAGTCTTCAGGGATTTTATACCAACACAAAACAGGGTGATCAGGGTTGTTGGACAATGAAACGACATCTTTAATATTATCCCCATCAATATCAACTACTATATTGTCATGACAATTAATCATATTTTTATTATGTATAACAAAAGTTTCTTCCCTCGGCTTTTTAGTATTTTCATACCATGAGTCTCCAACAATATAGTCCATCCATCCATCTTGATTTACATCATGTGGGCAGCCTCCGACATCTGTTGACGCACCTTTTCCTAACTCATGTAAAATCCAATTATCAGAGGATACATACTCATACCAAAACATTTCACCAAAACGGCCAAATACCCAGTCAAGATCATTATCATTATCAATATCTATAAGACTTGTTTGTCCCATTCTATCCTTAAAGGTGCCTATCTCGTGACATTCAAACGACATGGCCTGCCCTATGCAGTTAATTACAAAAAAGAAGCTTATAAACAATCCTAATACCGTTTTCATATAAATAATAGTTTATTGGTTAAGATAGATAGTTATCAAAGTTAACGGGATATGGTTTATACCATATTTTGACTTAACCTATATCGTTGCTTGTTTATCACCTATGTACTTTTCATCAAAGAAACCTAAAATACGTTTCTATAAAATACCCACCAAATACCATTGCTATTTTCTGCTATTCCCTTGAATACCTTGCTCTGTTTTCTCTTTTGGTATATATAACTTTTTCAAAATGAAATCCATAAATGAGATTCCTGATTATTGGACCAAACAGTACATTTAAAGAAAGAGCACTACTGATATCACTGCCTTTTGAGTCATTTGATACCGTAGCCGTCATCAATCTCTTACATGCCAAGGACTTGTTCCAGTTCAATGAAAAAATCGTAGATAGGACCAAAATTCTCCATAATTCTATCCGTGGAAATCAAAAGCGGATGTTTGGTTAAACATTTGAATGTCATTTAATTAACCAGGTTATTTTTTTTTACAATAAAAAATCAATATACGCACTGGACTAATTTTAGTCTGCTCGGAAGCCGATCAATTCGTCTTTCAATTGTTAGAAACTTGGTACCTCTGTAGAAGAATGTACTCCACTTTGGGGTATAAAACTATAGAGGAATTTGAATTAGAACTGTACAATTGAAAAACAGCAGCATGACCCTTATTTAGTTACTCACTTTTTTGCAGCAATTCCATAGAACTTAGGAGCAGTAAAAAAGTGGGAAATATTACTAAATACGAGCTAAGGTTATTTTATAGGCACTAGTAAAGGATAGGATGTAGTAAAACTATAGGAATTCTATAACTTTTTGGAGCAAGATTACGTAATATCATTTTGGGTTGTTTAGCAACTTATTCTCCAGGTAATCCCCATGTTCTTTACCATCATTCGCATTTCCAGGCCATAGGTTCCATACTTTAGACAGAATATCCAAATCTCCGTCTCCATCAACATCTCCTACACGTGCATCATGTCCTCCTAATCCGTTGTCCAATATAATCCTTTCTGCAAATTTAATTTGATCATCGTTGCTTATATTTTCCCAAATGTACCACCTTGGATTGGCACCTTCAGGGAAAAGGGTGTCGTCTTCCTGGTCACAGGTAAAAATATCTTGATCACCATCATTGTCAAAATCAGCTACATGCAGAGAATGAAAAGAACCTCTTATGCCAGGTGCGGACATGGGCAAAAAATGTGTTGTGAATTCTGGATTTTCAAATCCGTTGTTTTCTAACCATGCTGCCCTAGAAGCTTTCTGATCACAATCGGTCATTACAATATCATTGTCCCCATCATTATCAAGGTCAATAATCCAACTTCTAGAGGATAGACCAAAAGGACCTCTTTTTCCAAATGGTAACTGATGTTTTTCCCATTTTGTACCATTCCTGTCTATATTTTCCAACCATCTATCCGGAAGTACCAAGTCCATATCGCCATCACCGTCCAAATCCCCTATTCCCTGCGGAAAAAAGCCGGCATGGATGTGGTCCTTTGTTGCTAATACATCTAATGTTATTAGGTTTTTTTTCCATTGTACCGGTTTCATTGGCCTTTCTGGTATTTCATACCAAAAGACACCTTCATGTTCTCCTATTATTACCACATCTTTTATGTCATTATTATCCATATCCGCTATTACGATGTCATGGATATTGGAATCAATACTAATATCATATTGATATTTTTCAAATTTTTCTTGCCTAGGATTTTGACTGTTCCTAAACCAAAACCCTCCGATTACGATGTCTGCCCAACCATCTTGATCTATATCATGGATAGCGGCTCCCAATGCCCTTATTGGCATTGTTCCGATCAGATGTTTTTTCCATAAACTTTCATTCGAAGTGTCATTCTCAAACCAGTAAAATCCATCTGCTCCACTAAAAGCAAAGTCCAAATCTCCATCATTGTCCAAATCTCCAATTACGGAACATCCATACCCCCAATCAGTTTCGCCCGGCAGATTCTTGACAATATAGTGATGATCGAACATTTCGTTTGTTATTTTTGCTTCTTGTAGTTGTTTAGGACTAACTTCCTCCTTACATGAAATTAAAAGAGTGATAATAGTAATTACTGCTGAGTATTGTTTGAGCATGACTAGTTTATTTTCGAATGTGATTAATTCTTAATTCATTTTTTACCTTATGAGCCCTGTTCTAGATGGTGCTTTATCTTTTATTATATGCTTCTACAAGAACTAAAATGTATTTTTGACAATATTGAAAGTCTCTACTTTAGATTATTGCCGATAATTTTGATCCAGTTTTGATTTTATACCTTCTCCAATTTTGGCCGCGATTTTATTTATTCAATTGTCCTTAACGAGAAATCCGGGTCAATTATTAACTTTCCTTAATACATTCATTTTCCGGGTACCGGCACAGGTGTTATTGTAAATATTTGGACATTTATAGCAAACAGGGCTTGGTTAAATATTCTTAGAGTTTGGCGTGAGTGGAGTTTGAGTTGAATGATTGTACTGAGATTGTGGGTAAGGACTTTTTCATAAAAAATAAGTTTAATTAAGATAAATTGATAGATGACACCAATAGCTAATATAAAATTAAAAGGCTATAAATATATAAAAATAACTTAAAAAGTTTCGTTTCATTATTTATATGCGATAACCTGGTGAAGTCTGTAAAGAGTTTTCTTCTTATGACTTGTAGGGGGTTAGTTAATATGAACGTTGGTCACATAGAAATAGAATAACAGGAAAAGTTGGGGTGTACTTTAATATCAAAATTGCACCAAAGTTTATTCCGAAAGTATTGGTGTTTAGGTTTCATGTGAAATCTGGCATGACTGGTGTTGAGGGTTGCTTTTTTCTAATGTGTAATTATTTTCATTTGGCTATCAGCGGTTTTTTTTAAATTTTTAATTGGGTCTTTAGGTATTTGTTCAAATATTGACCATGGCCGCTCGACATTCCTATAAGGCTTTTCTAAGTACTTCCCTTGGTCCCACGAGCTCTCTTTTTCTTGAGTTTACCTTTTCTTAAATTTACTGTTTGTCCATCTATTGGACCTCATCATTTTAAGGATTAAGGCGTATTACTTTAATTCTAGATAGCCTTAAATATTGTGTGTCAATCCTCGGGTAATTACGAAATAATTTAGTTTTTGCGGCCTGAAACTAATAGAAATAAGCGTGAATGGTCTTCCTACCTCTAGGTTAGTTTAATAGGGGCTTATATCTTATATGGAAAGAATTTAGCCTTGAATGCATCATGTCAACCTTGGACGTCCAACATTATGGTAAGCTTCATCATAACATTGT
The DNA here is from genome assembly GCF_030291335.1 of Arenibacter flavimaris. Taxonomy (NCBI): domain Bacteria; kingdom Pseudomonadati; phylum Bacteroidota; class Flavobacteriia; order Flavobacteriales; family Flavobacteriaceae; genus Arenibacter; species Arenibacter flavimaris. The sequence goes on along the minus strand of NZ_JASWIM010000013.1, from coordinate 108,048 downwards.
GTCGATATTATATGATTATATCGACAAAACATAATTTTTATGCTGTTTAAGCAGCCTTAAGTTTGCTACCACACATGTTTTTAGTCCATTGGAATTTAAAAACGGTCCTACGAACGGGCAATATTGCCTTTTGGACAACTTAATTTTTTAGCCTGGCAGTAATAGTTGTATTGATGGGAAGTTACAAGTTGGGAAATTATTTATTCTTAGTGCTCCGATATTGAAATAATTTTAATGTATACTTGCTTTTTTATTATTTTTTATTATTTTTGAATCAAATGAAAGTAAAAGAAAAATAATTTATTACTTTTTTGCTATTTTTATTTTAAAATTAAAGGGAGACTTAATTTTATGCTTATTTCTGAGAACAATTTTACATTTCATAACCAATTAAATGCTTTAATAATAACTAAAAACTAATTTCATGAAAAAAAAGATCATTTTAGCTCTTAGCCTGGTATTATTCCTGTTGCATACAGCGTATGCCCAGCGACTGAGTGTTTCTGGAACAGTCACTGAGGCAAATGGCGGACCATTGCCGGGGGTCAATGTTCTAGAGCAGGGAACAACAAACGGTGTGCAGACAGATTTTGATGGTAATTATACAATTAATGTGTCTACAGGAAGTACCCTGGTCTTTTCATACCTCGGAATGAAAACACAAACCGTGGTTGTTGGCTCTTCTACCACTGTAAACCTTAGTATGGAGGAAGATTCTAGTCAATTGGATGAGGTCGTCGTAACTGCTTTGGGAATTAAAAGAGAAACGAGGGCCTTGGGTTACGCTGCCCAAGAAGTAAAAGGTGAAGAGTTTACAGAAGCAAGGGAAACCAACATTGCTAATTCACTGGCAGGTAAGGTTGCAGGTGTGCAGGTGACGAATATCGCCACAGGTGCAGGTGGCTCTTCTAGAGTGGTCATCCGAGGGAATAGTTCGATTTCTGGAAATGATGCGCCACTTTATGTGATTGATGGTGTGCCTATTGATAATCAGAATCTGGACCCTGCGGATTACGCGGGGGGGGGTGTCGATTATGGGGACGGAATTTCAGGTATAAACCCTGATGACGTAGAGTCCATGACTGTGCTAAAAGGCCCTAATGCAGCGGCGCTTTATGGTGCTAGAGCAGCCAATGGGGTGATTTTGATCACTACCAAGTCTGGTTCTTCAAGGAAAGGCTTGGGAATTTCATTAAATTCAAATGTAACCATGGATGAAGTGGCAACGGTTCCAACCTTTCAAAATAGGTTTGGAATTGGTTATGACTATACTTCCTTTAATGGAGGTGGATCAACAATTATTGATGGGGTCGAATATGAAGTAATTCTTCCGAATGAGGGTAGTACAATAATGAGTTGGGGGCCCTTACTTGAAGGCCAGTTGGTGGCAGATTGGGCGGATCCGACAAAAGTCATGTCTATGATTCCTTATCCCGACAATGTTAGGAACTTTTTTCAAACGGGATATACGGCAACAAATACTATAGCCTTGAATGGAGGTAATGACAAGGCCAACATGAGGCTTTCGATATCGGATTTAAAGAATGAAGGAAATATTCCTGGAAGTACTTTTAACCGACAAACTGTCAATTTTAGAGGTATGGCAAAAATTACAGACCAATTGTCGATTGATGCCAAAGTCAATTATATTCACCACAAGGGAAGTCAACGGCCTGGTGTTTCTGCAAGTTCTTCAAATATAATGAGCGCACTGATTCAGTTACCAAGACATGTTGATATGGAAAAAGCAAGGAACTATAAGGATGAGAATGGGAATCCCCTATTTTATACCACAAGGTTCGAAAACCCCTATTGGACCATTAATGAAATTAGAAATGAAGATGAAAGAGACCGTATAATTGGCCTTGTATCCTTAAGGTACGATATGACCGACTGGCTTAGTGTTCAGGGAAGAACAGGCATAGATTTTTATACTGATGAACGTTTCAATAGAAGTGCAATTGGCAGTCGTAGTGCACGAACAGGATTGGTAAGTAATTACACTTGGCATGTGAAGGAACGTAATAGCGATATACTCTTGTTGTCCAAAAAAGATTTTTCAAACAGTTTTTCAGGTTCGTTAACTTTAGGGGCAAGCCAATTGGTTTCCAGTAGGGAAGTTACTGGAGCGAAAGGAACCAATCTTAGGGCGCCTGGGTTATATCACATCAGCAATGCCAACGAGGTAACTCCCAGATATGAAAAAGTGGAAAGGCAAATGAATTCGGTATTCGCAGCTGGGCAAATAGCTTACAAGAATTATCTTTTCTTGGATGGTACTGCAAGAAATGATTGGTCGTCCGTTTTGGGTCGGAACAATTATTCGTTTTTCTATCCTTCGGTAGCTACGAGTTTTGTATTTACCGATGCCTTCGGATTGAAATCCAAGGCACTTACTTTTGGTAAATTAAGGGCAGGGTATTCCGAGGTTGGGAACGACTCTAATCCGTATCTTACTACCACCGGATATACCAGCTCGACCCAAACCATAAATGGACAGGGTATGGCTCAAATACAAAATAGGATACCAAATCCCGATTTAAAAAATGAACTGACACAAGCGGTAGAATTTGGCGCAGATATTCGCTTGTTCAATAATAGGATAGGTGTTGATGTGACTTATTACAATTCATCCACAAATAATCAGATATTGCCCGTTAATATCTCAGACGCCACCGGTTTTGGGACAATGGTAATCAACGCTGGTGAAATAACCAATGAAGGAATTGAATTGTTGATCAACACTACTCCAATTAAAATATCCAACAGTTTTAAATGGGACCTGATTTTTAATTATGCTAAGAATAAATCAAAGGTTGTATCCCTGGTGGATGGAATCGAGGCACATCAAATGGGACAAGATAGATGGGGGACAATTGAAGCTAGGCCAGGAGAAGACTTTGGAAATATTGTAAGTTTTGCGTATAAACGAAATGAAAAAGGCGAAAAATTATTGGATAATTTTGGAAGATACCAACGCGATGGCACAGAGGTGAAAGTTTTAGGGAATATTCAACCAGACTGGGTCGGAGGACTTACAAATCGTTTTTCGTACAAGGGCTTTACCTTGAATACCCTTATCGATATAAAAATGGGAGGAGAATTATTATCAGGTACTAAATATATTCAAGCTGCACGAGGTACAGGCGTATTTACAGACCAGAATCTCTTTCAAAATTCAGAAGGTGAATGGGTGGGAATAGCCGACGGTGTGATGGAAAACGATTATTATATAGATGACGGAAATGGGAATCAGGTTTTACATCTTTCAGCAGGCGAAAAGAGTGACATTGAATTATCTAGGCTTGATTTAACGGGGCGGTGGACCAGAAACGATATTTTGGAGGAGTTTGTTCTTGACGCAAGCTATATTTCACTACGGGAAGTTAGCCTAGCTTATGATTTTCCTAAATCATTATTAAAGAAATCTGTGTTTTCTAGCGCCAAAATTTCCTTGGTAGGAAGAAACCTTTGGTATATCGAAGAGCACATGCAAGGTATCGGTATTACCCCTGAAGCAGCCTTTAGTTCTCAATCTAGCACACAAGGATCAGAGTCTTATACCCTTCCATCAACAAGGAGTTTTGGAGTAAACCTCAATTTGGGATTTTGATATGATAGCAATTATCGAATTTAATAATGAGGCAATGACCAAAACCTTATTTAATTATTGATGTCAATCTCATTGTAAGTTGCGCATAAGATTTAAATGATATAAACAAATAAATACGAAGTGATGAAATATAGTAATTTAATTAAAATGTTTTCTGTGATTGCCACGGTGCTTGTAATTGGCAATTCATGTACTGATGATTTCGAAAGTTTGAATACAGATCCATCCTTGTTAACGAAAGAACAACTTGATGAAGCTTTACTCTTAACTAAAGTACAAAAAGAGGTTTTTATAAGTGATAATAAGCCTACCGGTAGAATTGCCAGTTTTGCGGGTTATTGGGCGTCCGGAGGTGGTCTCATTTTTGATGCTACTGATTATGGAGGAGAATTTAATAAAGGGTATAACAATCTTCTTAATATATCAGAAATAATCAGGTTGACCAATAATAATCCTGAAAAAATTAATAGAAATGCCATAGCTCGGGTTATGCGAGTATATATCTTTCAATATCTGACGGATTTATATGGGGATATTCCTTACTCAGAGGCAGTGCAACCGTCCGAAGAAGTGATAGCACAACCGAAGTACGACACACAAGAGAGTATTTATAAAGATATGTTGAACGAACTTAAAGAAGCTGCTGGTGATCTTGATGAAAATTCTACTGATAACTTCGGTAGTGCTGACTTGATCTATGCCGGTGATATTATTAATTGGAAAAAATTAGCCAATTCTTTGAGGTTGAGATTGGCACTAAGGGTACGTTATGTAGATCCTTCTCTTGCTTCAACAGAGATTAGCGATGTACTTACTTCGGATTTTATTCAAGATAATAGTGAAAATGCCTTTGTCACAACCAGTGACGATTTTGAAAGCAATCAAAATTCGTTATACAATGAAATTGTGTTTAATAATGGGGCAATTAATGGATATATGGGTAAAGCGATTATTGATATCTTAAATGAGGGTGAAGACCCGAGACGTCCCATAATGGCAACACCTACGCCTAGATCAGTTGCACTGGCAGAAAGTCAGGATGACCCAAGCTTATTGAATTACAGAGGTAGGCCAATCGGCCTTTTGGGGGAAAATGAATTTGCAATGTATCAGGATAGTGTCCTAAGTAAGGTTGGAGTAAAATATAGGCAGCCTATTGTGGATTTATATGTGATGGATTATAGTGAAGTATGTTTTGCACTTGCTGAATCAAAATCGATATTAGGTCTGGGCCAAACGGATGCAGATACTTGGTATAAAAGAGGTATTAGGGCAAATATGGAACTTCATGGGGTCGACAATGCCGAAATTGATGAGTTTATGTTGGACCCTATTGCAACCCTTCAAGGAAATGCAGAAGAACAGTTGGAGCAAATTATTAGGCAGAAAAGTGTTGCTCTTTTCCCTAATATCTATGAAGCATTCGCCGAATGGAGAAGGACAGGTTATCCTAAAATATTGATAGGATCAATGGTTGGCGATACCGATGGTCAAATACCAAGGAGATTAACGTATCCTTTTGCCGAAGCTAACTTTAATAGCTCCAATTATGAAGAAGCTTCTGATAGAATCGGCGGAGATGGTTTACTGACCAAGGTGTGGTGGGATGCAAATCCCAATGTACCATTTGAACATCCCGGTAGCATATTTGATTAACTAAATAAAATGAAAAGGCAACAGATGATTGTTTAAAGTTCATTTCCATAGTTGTCTATATATTCGAGATTTTTAATATTTGATCTGCTTACCATCCTATTCTGCGTTTGAAAGAAATTGATCAAAGTCTCAACAATTGGAAAGGTATGGGCGAAAATATTTAGTTCAACTAAAAAAGTCAAAATATATAATGCATAATTGTTCAAAACGGAGTTAGTTGAGTTGGTTGAGTTAGTTTGGAATTAGGGGTGGCTTTATGGCTTAACCCCTTTTCCATTTAACAAAATATTAAATTGTATTATATGAAAAACAACCATAAAGATATTTCTATTATGGTGTTAACTTATCTAGAAAGGTTAGAGGTCTAGAATAACAATGTTATACTTAGCTGAACAAAACCATAAATGGGGTAATTAAACTTGAATTGACTACCCAAGAAAACTGAAAAGAAGTAATTGTTGGCCTTGTCAAGAAAGAGGTTCTTAAGGGGCGCAAATAAATTTGTTGCGATCGGACAGTTTCATGGGTGTATTCAAATGGATAACTGTAAAATGGCTCCTTGGTTTTTGATTCACCTTTATCGAAATTTTATGAATTTACTAGTTACCAAGATATACCCACGTCGATCCATTTTAAATACGCTGAATTATATGGTAAAACAAGGACTAAATTCCCATTTCCACGCCAAGAATCCTGACCGGTCGTAGTGGGTAGTTCTTTGGGCAGAAGTTCCGTAAAACGATTATGAAATGGGGTGACGTTGGAGCTAAATAAAGCAAGACAACCCAATTTCAATGGTGAAGTGGAGCTTGTCCAGAAAAAAGATTTGTAAGTAATTTACGTAGTGAAAGCTATTAAGGACCTGAATGGAAGGTGTGTAAACTTGGCAAGATAAACTCCTGTTTGGAATTATGTCAAGGCGATGCAAATTGAGAGCAGTGAACACTTCCAAGAACAAAACTATAAAACAGACCTGTGGTATAGGAAAACTATCCCGAAAGGAAACCCCAAGGATTAATTAAGCCGTAGTTTCGTGTGTTTTTTAAGGCGGATATCGAAGGGATATCTATAAATCCCACGCTTTAGAACATTAGGAAAAAGTGCATATTCAATATTCAATATTTATAAATGTCAATCCACATGTGCACAAGATAAAAACAATAGTTGCTTAAATATTAAATTAATTAATTTCAACTCCAAATCCTGATTTTCCGCCAATACTCAGCTCTCCATTTTTCAGAATAAACCCTCCATGAACTAGATCTTCTGCTAAGTCAAGACTACCGTCCAAATCCAGATATTTGGTATTCGGGCAGGCAAACGCGGCATGTAATGCGGCAGTAATACTTACAATACTTTCATCGTTACAACCCCAAAAGAGATCTATATTGGCAGCTTTAGCGATTGTTGCGATTTCGAAAGCCCCGATAAGGCCTCCACATTTCATCAACTTAATATTATAGACGCCAAAGATTTGTGGTTTTACAGCTAAAGTTACTGCACTAGTGCTATTTTTAAGACTTTCATCCGCCACTAATAATTTTCTAATTTTTTCATCCAATTTAACCAACTGGCTCTCCTCTCCTACCGGGATAGGTTGTTCAATTAGTTGTAGATTATACTTCTCCGTTGCACGAACGAATTGTAATAGTTGCTCTTTTGTATAACCTTGATTGGCATCTACACGAATAGTTAATTTTTTAAATCTTTCATTAAGCTTTATTACTCTTTCGATATCAAGTTCAATGTCTAGTCCAGTTTTAATTTTAAGCACATTAAATCCCAAACTTTCATATTCTCTTGCTTCTCTTAAAGTTTCCTCAACACCCATAATACCTATAGTACAGGAAGTAGGTAGTCGTTCAATACATTGTCCGTACAGTCCTACAACAGGGATGTCTAAATATTTACCAAATGCATCGTGTAAGGCTATATCCCATATGGCAAGAGTTCCTGGTTTATTTGGAAAAGCGGTTTCGATACTTTTGATTATATTCCTGAAGTGGCGAATATCCTTCCCTACAAAAGATTGGCAAAAATCTGAAATACAATTCTCTAGAGTTTGTGAAGGAGTTTCACCTACTACCTCGAAATTTGGATTGGCAGAACCGATACCTATAATCCCGTTTTCCAATGTAACCACAAGGAATATATTCTTTACATCGGAAATTGTTTGGTAGGCAATGCTATATGGCTTTGAAAGGGCTAAATTTTGCGAGAATGCATTAATTTCTTTTATTTTCATTTTTTAGTGATTTAAGGACTGTAATAATTTCTTGAACTCCTTCTTCAATAGGCAGAACCACTGGAAGATTTAATAAATTCTTTAATTCCGATTTCGTGAATTTAGCTTGTTCAAATGAGAAGCCATTTGTATTTAGTGCAATGGCTATAACTTTAGATCCAAATTTTTCAATAATTTCGATTTCTGATTCCAGGGATGGTATATTACCCCATTCCGAATTGTTATCGAAATATTTTCTGTTCGGTGCATGGACTAGTACCACATGTTTGGCATTTCCAGAAATAAGCATTTCCAATCCACATGGTCCACTTGGATTTCTTAAACTAGATTGCCCTTCCAAAAATATCATGTCCGGTTTGGTGTCATAGCAACAACTAATTATGGAATGTTCCAATTCTCCTGATACAAAATCATTAATAGTGGAATCGAATATAAAACCATACTTGCTACCTTGCATCCAACCTGTCTGACCAGTATAAATCATTTCTGCATGGATATCAACTTTGTTGCAGGCTTCGATCATTAACTGGGTGGTGGTACGCTTTCCCATGGCACAGTCCATTCCCAAAACGGCGATAATTGGAATATCTATGTTAAAGATTTCGCCGGTCCAAAAATGAAGATCTTTTATAGATTTTGGTTTGCGAATATCAATCAACTCAACCTCATTTTTGGCTGCAATTTTTACAATATCTTCCTCCTTACACAGTAAGTCGTGAAGACCATTGACAATATGGATTTTATAAGTAATGGCATGCTTAATCGTGCTTAATATAGTTTTGGATAGTATACCTCCCTTTGTGGCTACCCCAACGATTAGATAGTCTATGCTGATAAATTTTGTAATCGCCTCATCAATTGATGCAACTATAGGAATTCCTCTATGCTTCCCATCTAGAATTTCTCCTGCGTCCAAACCTGCATGTTTTGAATCGATAATACCCAGCACTTCAAAGCGATTAGATCCTCGGATCAGTCCGTGGGATGTTTTCGCATACTCCGTATGTAAAAGACCATCTGTAACGATAATTGCTTTTTTTTTCATTATTGAATTCTATTTTCTTGTGTTAATTTGCAGCAGCCCGGTCTCAAAGGCTGCTGATACCCTAGATTTTGGTGCCTAAAAGGTTTTTACTTTCTGGTCATTGGGATATCCTTTGTCCAAATAGGAGTCGTATCAGAGTTGTTGTTTTTTCCAATTATTTCCTTATATAATTCCGGTCTCCTGGATTTTCTATACCTCCATCCCCCTGACAATTCTATTTTTTCTTTAGTGATGGTTGAAATTGTCAGATCATTTTCAAATGAATTTATTTCAGATAATATTTCGCCATAGGGATCAATAACCATGGCGTTGCCGTTTTTCAAATGTTCCCCGTCGTAACCTATCGGGTTGGTAAAGGCGTAGTAAACTCCGTTATCATAAGCTCTAGCTGGAAGCCACCTCATTAACCATCCTCTACCTTTCGGACCACTAAATTCGAGTCTTAAGGGAACGGGGTCTTCATGCCTGTTTTGCCAAACCATATCATCAACATAGCCTCTACCTGGCATGTAGGATGGCGTACAACCTGTAACATGTGGTGCAAAAATTAATTCTGCTCCCTTTAATACGGTGGCCCTGACGTTTTCTATGACGTTGTTGTCATAGCAAATTAAAATACCACACTTCCACCCTAACAATTCAAAGACCACGTACTCGTTTCCAGCCGACATATACTGGTTTATAAATGGGTGTAATTTTCTGTACTTTGTGATAAGACCTTTGCTGTTTACACATATGTAAGTATTAAATATACTATCACCCTCCTTTTCAACAAGGCCCGCAAGGATAGGTATATCATATTTTTTGGATATCCTTATCAATTCTTGGGTGCTTTTTCCCAAGGGCACATCCTCCGCTAACTCCGTAATCTGCTCTAAGTTCAAATCCTTTGTATAAGTGTAGGCAGTGATCGACATTTCATGAAAGCTGATGACATCTGCTCCCTTACTTTTTGCTTTTTTTGTTAAACCTTCAATAGTTGATAGATTATATTTTTTATCTCCATCTCGTGGCTGGAATTGTGCAACTGCAATATTCATGTTTTTTGGAATTATTCCTATGTGGTTCTTATTTTTAGTTAACTGTTTGGTTCTCCTCTTTTGTTTCTTCAATACCCATTAGGAAAGCAGCTGCAATTGCTGAAACCATACCGATTATTATAATAAAATGTGGTATTATGTTATAAATGGCCAAGGATATAACAACAGTTAAGACTGGTGACAGCGCTGTAGTCATCGGAGCGACAATAATTGCTTTTCCAAACCTGAATGCGTAAACGAGAAATAATACTCCAAAGGCATTCAAGAATTGGATTATGGCCGTCAAATAAGGCCCATCAAAATTCCAATTGATTGGTTCTGAGAAGTCGGTCAAATAAATTGCCATGGGAATAAGTAAAACCGATGAAACCATCATATAAAAAAAGATGCTTTCTGCTTTCATTGATTCATTTGCAAACCTCATTATAAACCCTTGGGAGCCCCATGCTAGCAGAGGTATTAATGTTAAAATCAGCCATAAATATCCTTCGACTGTTTTATCTCCAGGCGGTTGATAGGAAAGCATTAGGATAGCGAGAACAGCAATGCCGATCCCAAGCCACCCCAAAAGCCCAGTTCTCTCTTTTAAAAATACGACAGCAAGTAAGATTGTAACAACGGGAGTCAAAGAGAGCAGTGGAAAAACGAGGTATGCAGGTGCTATTTTTAATGTTATAAAAAGAACCAATTGTCCGATTGATCCCAGGAGGCCTATCGAAAAGCCCAAGAACATTGCCTTTTTGTCATACTCTAATTGCCAATTGTTAATTTTCAGGGCTACAATGGCAGCTGGAATCATTGTACATGCCCATACTACATATCCTAGGGTTGCCGGAAACCCATTTTTTTCGGAGATTTCAACAAGTGCCCCCCAGATACCTAAGAATATAACATGTGTTATAACAAAAAATAGCCAATTCTCTTTTTTCATATTTCCTAATTTTAATGATTTTTACTTAGTTTAAATATCTAATTACTATTTTGTAAAAAGACATTAAGGGATGTAAGCTTAATCATCGCTTATATGTAAATCAAACCAATTTATCATACGCCTGTACAGGTCCTGCCTGTTTTTAGGTGTTAAGTTAGGCCTCCAACCATGCCCTTCTCCTATATATTGTACCATGGTTGTTTTTACACCTAATTTCTTTAATGCCACATACATTTCCTCTGCCTGTGATATGGGAACCTCATTATCCGTTTCACCATGAAGGAATAATGTAGGTGTATTTACCTTGTCCACACACCTCAAGGGAGAACATCTCCATAAAGCGGTGTAGTTGTTATAGATGTTACCTTTAAATTCCGATTCCATGAGGGAACTCAAAATAGAGGTTCCTGAAAAACTGATAAGATTACTTATTCCCCCATCTACAACTGCGGCCTTAAATCGATTGGTTTGGGTAATAATCCAGTTAGTCATATAACCTCCATAGCTTTGACCAGTAACCACTAATTTTTGCTTGTCTATCCAATTGTTCAAATTAATGACATAATCTAGACCATTCATTAAATCTTTATAGTCGCCCCCGCCCCAATCCATCAAATTTCCATTGGAAAATGTTTGCCCGTAGCCACTACTACCTCTTGGATTGATAAACAAAACCCCATACCCACACCCAGCAAGTAATTGCATCAGTTCTTCGAATTTATAGCCAAACATATTATGGGGGCCACTATGAATGACCAAAGCCAGGGGGTACTTTTTCATGGCATCAAAATTTATAGGTTTCATTAACCATCCATGTATGGGTGTTTCATCAAAGCTTTTAAACCAAAAAGATTTGGCATTCTGCAGCTCAAATTCATCGATTAGGTTTTTATTTTCATAGGTTAACTGTTGTTTTGTACAACGATCCGGTTGAGTAATAAAAATTTCATCTGGATTTTGAATATCGGATCTAGAGTAACATATTTTTTCAACCTTAAAATCCATTGAGTATTCATGAACACTATAATCTCCGTCCTCTAAAACTGCTTTAATTTTTTTCGAGTCGAGGAACACCTTAAGCAATGTTAACCTACCTTCATTTTCTGCGGTGAAATAAATGGATTTCGCATTAGGGTGCCAAGAAATATTATCTACTCTCCGATCTAGAGATTCGGTTAAACAAATGGAAGTTCCTCCATAAGATGGTAAATAGAACGCATGTGTATCCTCAGCCATACTATCGTTGGTGTTTATTAAGCCAGTTGTAGCCAGATATGCAATGAAATTCCCATGTGGAGACCATTTTGGCTGATAAGCCGTTCCTTTACTTTCGGTAAGCTTAGTTACTTCTTTCGTTTCTATATTAATTTTCCATAGGTCATTAAGTTGATTTCCATCAGGGTTTAATGATCTATTGGAGATAAATGCTATCTCCGAAGTATCAGGGGACCAGGAGATAGAGTGGTGGTTATATGGCCCTTCGGTAATCATTTCTGGCACGCCTCCTGAAACTGGAATAATGAAAATTTGTGTAAATCGATTATCATTGTAATAAGTTCTGCCAACTCCTCCTTTAGACTTATATAGAAGTCTGTTGAATACTCTTGTCCCTGGATCTTGTTTATTGTTGGATTTAATAATAGGAGCGCTCAGATACGCAATATATTTCCCGTCGGGAGACCAAATTGGACTCTTGTCCTCCAAATGGTTTATGAAATGGGAGGAATGATATATTTTGGCAAGTCGTATTGTATTTCTCTTTAATAAATGATAAATACATAAACTCCCATCCTCTGATTCATAGGCTATTTCCAAGCTAGAAGGAGACCAACAATATGCAGTTCCTTTTGCAATTGTTTTTTTGATCGTCCTATCCGGAGAAGTGATTGTAATAAGATCGCTCCTAGTGTTTTCAGTCAAAATCTGAACGCTAGTTCCATAAACGATATGGTTGCCGTCAGGTGATATCTTTGGTGAATGTACCTGACGGACTTTAGTTAAATCGTTTATAGTAAATCTCTTTGTTCTATATGATTCGCTCATAACATATTTAATTCAAATTCTCAGATGTTATTGAAAATTATTTTGGAATTTGGTTGCTAATAGTATTCATTATAAATACCGTTGTAAATAATGGCAGATAATGAACTATAATCTGCATATTGTAGGCTATTTCCAACTTTTTAGACCTGTACTGCTGTTTGAATGGCAGTGAACTGACTTAAAACCTTAACAGTTCGGTCATTTGCAAATTTGATTTTGCACCTCGGAATCAATCCTCCGTAAATAGCCGTAGTAAATATATTTATGATCTTTGTTACGCTCCTTTTCCAGAGAATCTAGCGGTAAACATGTCCAACTCCTTTCCGGTTAATTTGGTCAAGCTTTTGTATAAAGATGGGCGACGGGCTGTAATCCACCTTTGTCCTGTATTGTCATTTAGGAGACTTGCGTCCAATTTGGCAATAACCATGTCATCGGCCGCTTTCCATGTTTCAGTAATAATTCTGCCATAAGCATCTATTATCATTGCATTTCCTGTTCGAATTTCGTCGTCGTCTTTTCCAACTCCGTTACTGAATACATAGAAAACCCCATTATCATGAGCTCGACTAGGAAGCCAACGTAAGAGCCATCCTCGGCCTTTTTCCCCTTTAAATTCCTTTTCAATGGAAATAGGGTCTTTAATGCGGTTTTCCCATAGGGCAGAATCAATTATTCCCATAATGTTCTGATCGCTTGTTCTACACCCTCCAGTTTGGTGTGGGGCAATAATTACATCAGCCCCCATTAATGCAGTTATTCTTGTATTTTCAATAATATTATTATCATAGCAAATAAGTATACCAACTTTCCACCCGAAAGGAGTATCTATTACAGTGTATTCATTTCCGGAAGACATATGTTCATTTACAAAACAATGTAGTTTACGATGATACTTGACAGTTCCGTCTGGCATCACAACTATGTACGTGTTATATAAATTATCCTTGTGGTTTTCTATTAGTCCTGTACAAATAGTAATATTGTATTTTTTTGACATTTTTACTATTAATTGTACACTCTTACTATCTGACATATTTTCAGACAATGCCATTAAATCTTCTTTGGATAATTTTCTTAGGTACCAATAGCCTGTAATACAACATTCAGGGAAAACAATCATGTCAACATCATTTTTGCATGCCTGTTGGACAAATTCTTCGATTTTATTGATATTGTACACCTTGTCTCCATTTTTATGCTCAAATTGAACGCTAGCTACTTTTATGTTTTCCATCTTTAGATTAATTTTTTAATTATTGAGATATTTTTATGTCCTAACCTTTTTTTATTCTCTCATCTAATGGATACATTTTTATAGATATAGAGGAGTATTAAATACTATAATTATCATTTTGCTATTTTTAATAGTCTGTTTTCATCCAATTATAAGGTTGTCGTTTTATCCAGGTGCCTCTAGTGAAATCTGGGAAATATTGTGGCTCACCATTATTTTCAATAGATGCCTCGGATAATGGAGTAACAGCGCTCCAAGCCGCAGCATCATAAACGTCCATTGGAGGGGCAATGTCTCGCTTGGCAGATTCCACAAAGGCATCTATTACAAAAAAATCCATTCCTCCGTGACCAGCCCCTATAGCCTGACTCCCATACTTTTTCCAAAGAGGATGATCGTATTGTTCTAGCCATTTGTTGGCATCATCCCACTTGTGATGTTCAGAATCTCCCTCAATATAGATTCTATTTCCATCTACTTCCCACAATCCATTTACTCCTTGTACCCGAAAACCTAAGGAATATGGCCTTGGTAAATTGCAATCATGTGTAACAATGATAGTTTCGCCTTTCGCTGTCTCTATAGTTGAGGTTATGACATCCCCCAATTTCCATTTTAATTTAGCATTGGGATGTAGCTGACCACCTTTAGGGTGGTTTATTATATAGTTGTGAAGCCCCCTCGCTTTACTCGCATTTGATGTCAATGTCATAAGCCTATTTCCTCGATTGATGTCGGCCATTATGGCAATCGGCCCCAGGCCATGTGTTGGATATATATCCGCGTTTCTTAGCAAGGAGTGTTGGGTTCGCCATTTGGCTTCAGAAATTCCATTTTTTCCGAATTCGACCCCTCCTCCTTTGTGTTGTATGCCGTCATTGAATTTCACGTCCCTCAGGTCATGTTGGTAACCACACCTGAAATGGATAAGCTCTCCAAAAATGTCTTGCTTTACCATATTAAGTATGGCTAGAACGTCCCGTCTATAGGCAACGTTTTCAAGAATCATAAGATGTGTGCCTGTTTGTTCATGTGTATTTACTAAATCCCAACATTCCTCAATTGTATTTGCGGCAGACACCTCTATTCCTACATATTTTTTTGCTATCATTGCATCTTTGGCCATTATTGTATGCCAAAGCCATGGGGTAGAGATGATAACAGCGTCAACTTCTTTTAATTCGAGTAAATTTCGATAGTCATAATCATTACTTCCAAAAGTTTTGGGTATTAATTTGCTAGATTTTGATATTGACTCTAAAGCCAAATTAATCCTAGATGGATTTATGTCGCAGATTGCAGTTATGTTCACATCATCCCTCAGTAAGATGTTTTTTAAATGGCCGGCTCCTCTTTGGCCTATACCAATCAGTCCTAGATTCAATCTAGGCTGTTTTTGATCATTGATGAGTTCCATTGTAGTCGTCGGAATAACAGCTATTCCAGTTCCAAACATTGTTGAATTTTTTATAAAGCTTCTTCTTGTGCTCATAATTTAATTACATTTCTACTTTAAACTAAAATGTCTTTTTAATGTTGACTAACGATTAATCTTGTTGAGGTGATTGGTGAATTTTGGCAAACAATTTAGATACAATCAAATATTTATTTCGTATTGTTTCTTTTTGGTTGTTAAGTGTAAATTTATATTATTTTTTCATATATATGAAAGAATATGATTACTTTATTTTTGTGATATATCAAAAAGTACAATCGATTGTACTTTTTGATAGCTCTTAAAATATCACAATCAGAATATGACTGCTTTTTTGAAAGACGTTGTCTTTCCCTTGATATAACAAGTGGAAGGGCTTCATCCGCATCCTTAAATGTAAGGCCAAAAATGTCCATAGGATCCATGACCTTATGGCCAACACAAAACTTTGCCTAAACTGAGATATGACCCAAAGAACAATAAATTACTAAAAAAAATCTTGGGTGGCCTAGCGTTAATAACCAAATTAAAGACTCTATCTAAAAACTGGATAGTGGCCTTTTTTAACCTACCAGCTTCGATGTTAGTATCACTCTGTCTTCACAGAATTCAATTGTGATTGCCCCAGAATTTCAAGATAGATATCGTTATTTGATTTCACTGAATTCTATTTACAATGGCTAATGGGAATGGGACTGGAGAAAATAAACAAATAAGAGTATAACAAACTGACTCCATATTACCTGTTCTTATTGTTAATTTTAGTGTTTAATGTCCAAGTTCATTTTTTTTATTTTCCTATATACTATTTTATCACTAGTGAATTGGTACTATAAGTAGTTACCATTTTCTTTAGTAAAGGGTTTGCTGTAATCAAATATGGCCGGACCACCTCCAGTGTGCCAGAACAGTACATTTGATTTTTCTGGGATTTTCCTGCTTTTTAAAATATCAATCATTCCGTTAAAAGCTCTACCTGAATAAACGGGATCTAAAATTATCCCTTCTTGTTGAGCTAATTCTAAGATTGTATTTTTCTCATTTTCATTCAAATTGCCATAACCATCTTTATCATAATCTTTGTTTAATGGAATATTGGTAAGACCAAATTGTTTGTCCATTTTTAAATAATTGAATCCCTCGTTTATGATTTCTAGAACGATTTTTTCTAATGGCCGGCCGTTGGTCTGATCTTTATCTACATTAATGGGAATTAACTTGTAGTTTAAGTTATAGTATTCAATTCCCAAGGTTAATCCGGCTTGCATTCCGCCCGAACTTGAAGGGAAAAAGATATAGTCAATAGTTAAATCACTATCTTTCAATTGTTTTTTCAATTCCTTGACGGCAATTATGAATCCTAAAGCGCCTATAATATTAGACCCTCCATATGGTATTACAAAACATCGATTATTTTTCTTTTCTAATTCTTTTTTAAGAACCAAAGTATCCTCACCCTTTCTATTGTTCCCTGTGAAATGAATTTGAGCTCCAAGTATAGAGGAAAGTAATAAATTTCCGGTATAAGTTTGTGGTTCATCTCCACCTAATAACAAATGACATTTTAAACCCGCCATTGCACAAGCGGCGGCGGTTTGTCGACAATGGTTTGACTGTTGGGCACCCGAGGTGATAATTGTATTATAGCCCCCATCCAAAGCTTGCTTAATTAAAAATTCTAATTTGCGAGTTTTATTTCCTCCACAAGCTAATCCAGTTAGATCATCTCTTTTTATAAAAATTGAATAGGCGGGAAATGATTTCGACATGTTTTGAAGTTCGTGTAAGGGGGTCGGGAAAAAACCTAAATTAAATTTATTTGTGAGCATTACATTAACATTTTTTACAATTTAATATTTATGATTACCATTGATGATTTCACAATGTACCTTTAATACATTATTGGGTCCATATCCTGGAGTAATCATAAAAAAGGAAATTCTATGGTGTAGGAGTTCTTGAATAGTATAATTTTATGGAATCACTTTTTCTCTTCCCAATTGGGCATTGAAATAGTGGCTTGATAGTTGGAGTAATTGTAAAGTGGATTTCGAAGTGGTTTATATAACCTGTCTTCAGATGAAATATCCTCTTGTGTATAAACCCATATAGCGTGGGGATCCCAAACAACAATCTCGTCCCTGCCGTCTCCTGTAATGTCCATCACGGCATTGCACATATCGGGATGGCCATCATCAGGAAAATCCAATACCTTTCTTCCCCAACCATCAAATACACCTCCCTCATCAACATTCGGGTTCACAATGAAGAATTCCTCGGATTTCCCCGTCCAATTCACTGGCAATAGCATACTGCCGTATTGATTGGGTTCAAAATCGTGATAAATATCCCCGCTCGCATCATAAAAGTGTATAATACCTTGATTGCCCCAAAAATTCATTGAAATGGTCTCCAATCCTGGTAAGTCATCCCTAAAATTAGCTACCGCGGGGTTTTGCCCATGGCCGATATAGTGATGCTTTGTTATCTTCCCATCAAGGTCGGCAAAGAATAATCCTTCATCACTGGCGGCGCACATGATAATTGGATCCGAATCTTCTGTATATTTAACTACCGCAACGCCATCGGCATGGTCCTCCAATTCGTTCTCCAGTGTCCACATGGTGCTTCCATCATCATCCAATAGGCTATATCCTATGAGAAGCTCGTCCTTTCCATCCTCATCCACATCATAGGCGAATGGATAGTGGCCGGTATTAAGTTTATTGTACCAAAGGATATTTAATCGATCATCCATAGCCCAAACTCGTTCGTACCTATCTTTAATAATAATATCACTATCATAACCCTTACCTCTTAAATCACAGAAATAAAGACAATCACCTAAAATATTACCAAACATATTGTGTGTCTCCGGACTAATAACTTCTTGATCGGTAACAATTGGT
Organism: Arenibacter flavimaris; assembly: GCF_030291335.1. NCBI lineage: Bacteria > Pseudomonadati > Bacteroidota > Flavobacteriia > Flavobacteriales > Flavobacteriaceae > Arenibacter > Arenibacter flavimaris. The sequence continues at coordinate 89,894 of NZ_JASWIM010000013.1, read as the reverse complement.
GTCGTTTTTTTATATTTAATTTTACCAGTAGCGCCATCCGCTACGATCAATTCCTTGTTCATGGTATATATTACCTCGGACTTACCGTCATTATCCAGGTCATGTATTTGGAAGGCAACATCACTTGTTAGGTTGACTTTCCATGGGTCTGGGGTTCCCGTTTGCCAAAGGATATCCCCGTCGAAAGTCATGGCGGTCATGCAGCTCAATTCAGAATTCCGATCCTGTGGACCGTGATTTACGACCTGCCCCACTAAAACATCGAGTGTTCCGTCATTATTCAAATCTCCAAATCTCAGATTTCGACCGACACCGAATCCTGTGGTGTTGATTTTTTTCCAGACTTTCATTTTAGGCACGGATTCACTGATTTTCTCCAATTCAAGTGCATACCCATCCCGGGAAGTTTTTAGCTTTTGCAATTCATCATCAGATGTTTTGACGTCTATTCGGTGAAATTTTGTAGGTACATCGGCCAACAGCCCGACTTTACCCTTATGATAAGTATCATCCTCGGCATCAATAGTTACTTCCTTAATACTGCATGATATCTTGTTTTCTTCGACTTCTACTTTCAGAGTCAACGATTCCTCTTCGTTCCATCCAACAAGAGCAGAACCCAATATCACTTCATACGGCTTATGAAACCCCTTGGCATCGTCTACCATCTTGAGTACCAAGGAATCACCTTTTACGCCGGCGAAGTAATAATTTCGGTCATTTCGATATCGAAATACCAATCCGGATTGTAATTCCCTTGATTGCGGTGTAAATTGCAAACTGACAGAATAATTTTCCCAATCATGATCACCTGCAACCACCATGGGATGGGTATGCTGTTTTCTGTCATTTGTCATTACCTGTATCATTTGACGGTCATCACCCTCTTGACGAACATGCCAAGCACGTTTGAAATCAGAATCCCAGGTAAAAGTTGAGACAGCCCATTGAGACCGGGGTGCCGCTTCATGTAAATAATGATATTCGGTATGAGCACCAACATCTACGGAGTATGGGCCTCTTCGAATCGAACTAAAATCATCGGTTAGAAGCACCTTATCATAACTATTCTGTTGTTGACACCCTGATAAGATAATCATTAACAGCAGAAATTGAATTGCATTTTTCATATCATAATTGGTTTTAAGGTCTAGGTATATATATTGTTTTTCTTCTTGGGATCTTATTTATAAGTTGCTTTTCCAATCCCACACAACATCTTTGTTCGCACTTATGCCTTCTTTTGGAAATGGATGCTGTTGGTCAAATGGATAGAGGGCTTCAATTTCTTCAATAACGATCCCATCTTCTTTCAAGGTTCCATCGGTATTCATAACCATTGAAAGATCAAGATTAAGGTGTTTGGCCAAAAAGGGATATACAGCGGCTCTTTTACTTGATTCGTATCCATGTTGCTCATCCGGAAAATGGGCATTTTCGACCATTTCAGCTTTACCGAATAATCCATAGATATATTGCTCGAACGGAAATTCGACCTGAGGAGTATATACTGTAGCATCTGTGCCAACAGATACTAATAATAGCGGATTAGGTGCTAAGCAAGCTGCAATCTCCGCATTGTTATATTTGAATACTCCATCTTCTTGTATGCCCATACCAAGTTCGCAAATACACCCTCCAAAATGACGGTATGAAACCATTACAACGGGAACTGAAACCGAAATACGGGAATCTACAGCAGCAAGATGGAAAGTCTGAGTGCCACCGCCCGATGCGCCCGTACTGGCTATCCTTTTAGGGTCAACGCCTATACTGATAAGAAAATCAACTGATCTGATACTATTCCAAATTTGCAATTTCATGGTTTGAGGACTTTCGTGAACCCATCCAAATTCTGCAAGTTGCCCATACCCTACCATGTCATAGGAAAAAACTACTGCTCCCATACGTGCCATAGAGGCACATCGGTTCTGTACATCCGGTCTGTATCGGCCATAATTCTCTCTATTTGGCCAATGGCCATGTGGACTTAGAATACCAGCAGGTTTTTTTGTAGGTTTCAGTGGGCTATACAACGAACCGGTCACATAAACGCCCGGCAGACTTTCGAATGCGACATTTTGAACCCGATAGCCGTCATATTTTCTTATTGCCCCATAAATGGGATTAAGCGGGCATTTGTCTGGAAGAGGGTCTAAATCGGTTGCTTTTAGTATATGAGATTGGATAGCGTTGGCCCGTGTTCGCCAGTCTTCCGGAGTCAGGACTGATTGTTTGATTTCATCTAGGTGTTCCATGCCCTCAACTTCCGTCAGATGATAGATTTGCCCGGCTTTTGATCTTTCTGTGGAGGTATCGTCTTTAAACTTCTCTGCCTTATTGCTCTCTCTGCACGAAAGTATGTGACTGGTTGAGAATATGAGCAATGCAAGAATGAATATTGAATCAAGAATTGATTTCATCATTGCCGTAGTACATAATATTTTTATTTTCAAATTGCAGGCTTTTATTCAAGCCAAGACAGTACTCGTTCTGCTACGGCTTGATTATGTATGTTACTTTCTATTGTAAAATTGTTCGTAGTATTTTTATTGTTATATATGTCAATGGGGAAGGACATAATTTCTCTAATTTTTTGTTCATTAGCATTTAACCCATTCGCCTCTAGTGAGTTTATTATTAGTATTTTCTTGGGAGATATAGAAGCTATCAGATCAGGTAGGTCATATTTTGTAATTGCTCCCGGTACAACAGAGTGGATATAGGAGGGTTGGTAATCCCGGGTTAGAGCTATATCGGAATAACTTAAGAATGGTTGGATGAGACATACTTTATGAATATTCTGGTCGAATGTGGCAGCATGTAACAATTCGCTACCCAAAACACCTACTGAAATAGCTGTTGTTGATTGGTATCTTGGCAAATCAACCTTAATAAAGTGATTTATTCTAACAATATCTTCGGCTCTTAGGCCGACGATTGATTTTCCTGTAAGTATTCCTGCGAACCATTTATTATAGGAAACGCCATGAATGTATGTATCCCCTTTCAGGTATCCTGGGCCCATTTCTCCAATATCGGGAAGATCAGCTAGCAATACGGTGTAGCCACTTGACACTAGCCGTTTTGCCAGATTATCGTTGTTCGCAGCAAAATTCTTTCCCTTTTCGTGCAACAAGAGGATAACCTCTTCCTTTGTTTCGTTTTCGGGTATGAAAAGCGCTAAAGGTAGTTTGTAATTTCCACTACCCTGGATAAGATACTTCTCCAATTGATAGCCATCATTCACAATTCGGCCCGAAAAGATGCTTTTGCCAAATTTTTCCGGAAAAGAAAATCCAGATAATTCAATGGCTGAACTTCGAGTTTCTAACAGGTGTTTATTGGTATTGGTTCTTGATTCTTTTAACGCTATCATTTGTTCTTCTACCACTTTTTTATTTAAGGAATACATTGTTTCCCCTTTTAACGATGTGGCTAATTGACCAGTCTTAGTTGAAAATAATTCCTCCTCGGAAAAAAGTTCTACTTCATAATCCTTATTATCTCCAGGGTTGTTCAGGTGTTTTTGAAAAAAAGCATACATTGCTTCCCTGTTTTTAATCGTGGAAGTATGTCTATCATCATCTTCTGTGATTTGTAAATTTTCTTTAGCACCCAAGGCCTCATAAGCCTTTCTAGCTTCTAGAAATGATTCCCGAGTTCCTTGAATACTGAAGAAATCACGTGTGGTTGCCATGATCAGGGTAGGTTTGGGTGCTCTTACTTCAATAAAATCAGGATGGTCCAACCCGTTGTATATCAATTTAACAAGATTCTGTTCTGAATCCTGAGGAGCTTCACTTTTAAGAAGATAATTAAAATTTGTAATCCAACATTCCGGAGCAGTCGCAAGTATTCTATCATCTATAGCCCCGATAAAGGCGGTCATATTTCCACCACCGGAAATTCCGTTCATGCCTAATCGGGTAGGATCCACCTCAGGTCTTGACAATAGGACATCGATGCCTCGTATTCCATCCCAAATAAAATGCTTTGAAGAGGAGTATCCGGCGATGTAGCATTGTGCTCCAGGGTAAGAGTGTTCATGATTTGTTGGAAACTTCGATTTCCCTAAATCCTCGTTATAATACTGTAGTCTTTCACCTTGGCCAATTGGGTCATATGCCAAAACCACAAATCCTTTTTTTACTAGATTGATGATTTTATGTTGATAGACATCCCTTCTAAAACTATTGGGGCTATGTCCTATCGGATTCAAAATAGCAGGTGCTTTTCCAGTAATATTATTTGGGATAAATAAGGCTGAAGTCACATAAAAACCAGGTTGCGACTCATAAATCAATTTTTCTACTCGATAATCTTCCCTTTGTATTATACCTGTCACCTGAATATTTAAAGGTGTCTTCTCAGGAAAAGGTCCTATAATGTTTAATAACTTACTTTTAACTACTTTTTGCCGTTCTATCCAATTCTCCTTTGTTTTTAATTGATGAATTTCTTCATTTCTTGGTTCTAATTGCTCCAATGCAATGGAAGCAAGTGTCTTATAAAGTGAGTTTTCCACATCTGATTCGTAGGTCCAGAAATCAAATAGGGATACGTCATCTTGGGCTTGCAGGGTTACTGTGCTCCACAAGAGTAGGTAAGTAATAAAAACGCGGGTGTTCATAACGATTAATATTTAATGAAAGACCTATTTCTATAGTTTAGTCTTTAGAATTGGTGCTAAAATATTAATAAATAAAACAAAAAGCAATATATATGAAAGAAAATAAAATTCGAAACCTTGTGTTTATATTTTGTAGTTTGATCAATACTAAGTCTAGGAGTCTTTATGAAATTTAACCATCTCGCAGAACTAAGAATTAAATGGAATTGTAGTATTGCCTTTTTTGGAACTGGTTAATTGTCTGTTTTTTGTAAAAAAAAAAGTTGTTGCTTTTAGTTGTTAAGAGGTTAGCTCCAATAGAATTGTGTTGGGTATATTTTATTGGTGTCATGGCTCTGAAGGAATCGTGTGAGCTTTTGTGTGTAATGTTCTCTTGTCAATCTTCAGTATCTTCCCGTACATGGTCGATGTTTTTAAAGATGTGTTTGTGTTTGATGTCCCATCGATAGCTTCCGTTGCTTCGTTCTTTAAATATATAATTTGTGGTATGGACCGGTCGGGTTTATTGATATAATGTCGCTAGTATCACATTCAGTACCGTTGTTAATGATTCATTGAACATTGTCTGTTTCCCGGGCAGTTTCTGTTGGATATCTCTCGTTTGCTCATCAGGTACTTCTGTGTCCACGAAATGCTGGTCAGAGTTGATTCAACGGACATATATTAAGCTTCTTTATGGAGCAATATATGGCTTTAAAATTTTTGAATTGCCTCTTTTTCTTTATATTAATATTTAGAGGATAATGGATGAAATAGGATAGTTGTGATTCTGAAAATTGAAATACTCGTTCATGATAAGTCGATGATAATTCCAAATTAATTATTTCATGTTTTTAAGTCTAAAGAAATTTTTGAATTGATGAATGTCAATAAATCTATTTTAGACAGGTAAAGCAACAATTTGAAAATTAATATCTATGACATATACATCAGTTCTTACATATCACATATCACTAATAAAATGAATAGTCTTAACGAGCTGTACTTGATATCGAGGCTTAATCTCTTTGGTTTTTTATAGTTACAAGTTTTTCTTTTATCAGATCTGTAATGTGCTGTGTGGCAATTGGGAAAACTTTTCTAAGGTCAATCTCATCATTGCCTGTAAGTTCAGTCTTTAATGTTCTCATAAAAACATTCTTAATCTCCGTAGCCAAATTTACTTTACAAATCCCTAAATAAATAGCTTCTTGTATTTGAGTGGCAGGAACCCCCGAACTGCCATGTAACACAAGAGTGGCGGGACAGACAGCTGCAATATTTGAAAGTAAATCTAAGTCCAAATTTGGTTCTTCTTTGTAAAATCCATGAGCTGTGCCGATCGAAATGGCAAGAGCATCTACACCAGTCGCATCCACAAATTTTTTAGCTTCTTCCGGTTGTGTAAATCCGTTTTTTGTTTGGAATTGCCCAAGTTTGGCTACAAAACCTAGTTCAGCTTCGACATGAGCGCCGTACTTTTCTGCTAGTTTAACAACTTCTGAAGTGATTTTTATGTTTTCATTAAAAGAAAGTTCGCTGCCATCTATCATAACGGAATCAAAACCCACATCAAGACAAGATTGGGCTAATCTAATAGAGTCTCCGTGGTCCAAATGAATCCATCCTTCAACGTTGAATTGCTCAAGCCCAGTTCTTGCTAGATTTACAGCTGTTTCCAGACCCATATAGTTAATCGAGCTTTGAGTGAGCTGAAGGATCAATGGTTCATGAAGTTCACTTGCAGCTTTCAAGACTCCATGAAGCGTCTCCAAATTATAAAAATTGGTGGCCAAAAGTCCTCTTTTTTGATAAGTAAATTGATGTAGTTTTTCTTTTAATTTCACTTTTCAATTATATTTTTAAATTAAAAATCTCTTGTACTTGCTTCCTTATTGAATCATAGCTTTTAAACGCTTCTGTGCCTCCAGCGGCGGTGGTATTAAGCGCGCCCATAAGATTGCCCCATTTCAAACATTCGGTTAAGCTTTCCCCTTCAATATATTTTTTTAGAAAGCCGGAATTGAAGGAATCTCCTGCGCCTATAGCATCAACAAATTTCGTATTGTTATAGGCAGGTGATTTGACAAGTTCGCCACTTTGGATTCCTATGCTTCCCTCTTCCCCTAATTTTATTACAAGACAATTTGCAAATGGTTTTATTTTATCAATTCCTTCTTGGAGATTGGTAGACTTTGTGAGAGACAAAACCTCATTACGGTTAGGTAGGAATATGTCAACAAATGGAAGGCATTTTTTAAAATCAAAGTCCCATTTCTCGGATGGATCCCATTGCAAGTCCAAAGAAGTTGTAACTCCAAATATTTTGGCCTTTTTGAATATTTGTAAAATGTCATTTTTAATACCCTTTTGCAGAAACAAACTTGAGATATGTAAGTGAGAATACTTCTTCAGGTCAGGCCAAGGAATATGGGCCGTTGTAAGGGATGCCATTGCGCCACTGAAGGTAACATTAGCCCTGTCTTGATGGTAGTTCATGATTATGGTAACTCCGGTCTGATGTTTTTTTGATTTTCTTATATAATGGGTTTGAACATTTTTGCGCCTCAGTTCATCTAATACGAAATCCCCATATGAATCGTTGCCTACCAATCCACAAAAGGAAGTTGGGACTTTCAGGGTGGCGGAATTGGCAGCCATTATCGCAGAGGAACTACCCAATGTTACGGTCATATTATCAGCTAAAATCTCCTTGCCTATTTCTGGGAACCCGTGAATGGAATTTAATATTAAATCAATGTTTAATTCTCCAACCACTAATAGTTTTTTTTCATCCATCGGTTATTGGTTTGTCAAATTTTGAGTAAAGCCTCACATTTATAAATTTTTCTCTTCAAGGACGAACAGATAACGTCTAGATCCCGTGCCCAAATACAATCCTATTTCTTTTGATTTAGAACTTCCTACTTAATACACTTTCAGGCGCCTTTTTTGGTAGCGCATGGTATTGGTTGAGTATTCAAAAATAAAGAAATAATACATAATAAAAAAAATTATATTTACTTATTATTTTAAATAACTTCCTTATGTTTATCTAAAAGTGTACAGAATTAGAGTATTTTTAGCTTAATTTGAAACTAATAGTATATTAAAGGTTAATTTGGTTTTTACTACTGAGAGCGGTAGATAATGTAATTAATCATTTTATACCTTTAGTTTAAGGTACTGGTTAGATATTATTTTTTGCATATATTGGAGAAATTTTAGGATAAATTAATGAAGGTTCAAAGGATAGATATGGATATGAAAAAAACTGCTAAACGTAGATCCACGATTTTACAGGAGCTTGATAAACATGGGCAAGTAGCTGTAAATGAATTAAGTAAAATACTTGGGGTTAGTGAGGTTACCATTAGGAATGATCTTGATAATCTAGAAAAAAACAATCTTTTGATTCGAGCGCATGGTGGTGCATTTAAATTGAATAATCTTGCTTTGACCATTACTGAGAAGAAACAAATAAATTTTGATGTCAAGCGTCTAATTGGAAAAAAGGCTGCCTCAATTATTATGGAAGATGATAGTATTATTCTCGATTCGGGAACTACCACTTTTGAAATTTCAAATAATTTAAATGATTTTAAAAGGTTAAAAGTTATTTGTAATGCTTTGGATATTGTTAATAATTTAGCACAAAAGAAGAATCTTGAGATTCTTATGCTTGGGGGGTCCTTAAAGGAAGCGTCAATGTCTTTGGTAGGGCCAATGGCGGAACGGAACCTTAGGCAATTGCATTGCAATAAGCTTTTTTTAGGGGTGGATGGCATTAAGGAGAATTCCGGGATATTCACTCATTATCTAGAGGAGGCATACTTAAATCAAATCATGATTGATATAGCAGAGGAGGTTATCGTAGTGGCCGATTCCTCTAAATTCAAGAAATCTGGACACGCTTTAATTTGTGGGTTCGATAGGGTTCATAAATTAATAACGGATAAAGGAATTGAAGATTCGTTTAAAGAAGTTCTGAAATCTAATAACGTTGAGGTAATTATTGCACACTGAAGATTAATTCCAATCCCAAGTCAAGGCGTTTGAACTGTTAATATTTTTTTGCTTTGTTTGATTAATGTGTGGTTCCCGAGCGTTTGTTTGGTCACACTAAATAGTTGAAAAAATAATTTCATTCGAGATCAGGTCATCTCCCCGAGGTATATTCTTCTGATTTATGAACAAAATAACGATTTTTAATGAATGCTTAAGAGATTTATTCTCGCGGTTGATTTCTGGCCCTTAATTTTATAAATAATAAAATTTCATATAAGATTCTGTTATTTTGAGTAATTTGGGTAGAATATCACTCGTTTATAATAAATTGTTAGTAGTACTGTGACATGCCTTAGAATAAGTCTTTACAACAGACTGAATATGATTATGTACTAACTCTTGTGGATCGTTCTCAAGAATCCCCGCGCATACCTGGTGATATTGGTTTGGCATGAATTGACTTAATAAGGGTAAGGGGATTTTGTTGTTACGTAAATTTTTAAATAATTTATTTTTTGCCAGATCGAGTTCTTTGAGAGGCCAATAATACCTTGATCGATCCGAAAAACTATATTTTCTTTTGAATAGCTGTTGGTTTTGGTCACCCGAATAATACTTTTTCCAATAATTAGGTTCTTCAATCATGGCCTTCTCCAAGGTTTGGCGCAATTTTGACAGGCCCTTGTGATCCTTGCCCAATAGTTCTATTTCCATTGCTTCCAATGCAAAAATGGCCTCACGGAATGCGAAAGTTAGTCCTGGACCTACTTTTAGAATGCAAAAATGGTCTTCTACTAGAGCACTCAAATTTGATTCCGTTTGATAGTCGGTTGAATGCGCTTCAAAAACGATATTTGTGAATTCGAAAATTGAGTTACTCAGACTTCTTGCCTTTTCTCGTTGGTACTGGTAAATCCAGTCATCCCCAAATTCAACTCCGGGCTGGACCACGGCACCTATGACACGTGTCCATGCATCTTCCAAACCACATTTATTAAATACATCTTTGAAAATCATAATTGTTCTCGCAAAATCTTCTGGGCTTGTTGGTAGGATGTTTTCATGCATATTCTGGGCTCCTCCAGGTATGGGAACTTCTGTTCCTATGATATAGACAGGTTTTGGATAATTTTTTCGATTCCTTTCCCAAGAATCCTCTGCCACTTTACATAGAATGCTAGCCCTATCCGCAACTATTTCGTCGGACAAAGGTTTCGTCCTGTCTCCAAGGTCATCCGCACAAAACATACTGGTATCGAGATGTATTTTTTGATAGCCGTGTTTTACGTATTCATCAATCAATGTTTTTGATTTTTCCATAGCCTCTTTAGCTGGAAGGTTTTGCCATGGATTTGGACCTAGGTGATCGCCACCGAACAAAATGTGATCTTTAGGGAATCCAACCTTATTCGCTAGCGAATGAACATATTTTATAAAATCGCAGGGCTTCATCCCGGTATATCCACCAAATTGGTTTACTTGATTTGATGTGGACTCTATTAATAGAATATCCCCGGTTTCTAAGGAATTCTTAAGGCAAGCCTCCAGGACTTCAGAATTGGTTGTACATATGGAATAAATCCCCTTATTAGAACCGTTAAGGTTATTAGAGATCAACTCTGTAAATAGATCAATTGATTTTTTCATGCAAGCACTTTATTTTTGGGTAAATTAGAGGTTAACCTTGTTACCAGTTGTCTAAAGGTTTAGAATCGTATATTTTAACTCCTTCAACAACTCTAGATATGGAACCGTTTCTAGAGGGCGAATCTGGAGATAGACCTAATCTCAAAGATTTATAAAAGCCAATGATTTGGGCTGGGAGAATATAGAAAATTGACAGAAAGTCCTCGGGAATATCTTCCATTCCCATTGGAAATTGAATAGTAAAATCAAATCCAGTATCTTCAATTCTTTCGTCCTGTCCTATAACCAAAGTCTTTTCCATTCCAGATTTAGCTTTTATAGACTGAATTAAATCGAATTCATATGATTTAACAAAAGGATTATTCGACAACAGGTAGACGATAAAAGTGTCATCATTAACTACTGCGCGAGGGCCATGTCTAAATCCCAAAAAGGAATCATGCTTACATATTATATTGCCATCTGAGAGTTCTTGAACTTTTAACTGTGATTCTTGGGCAACCCCCAGTAAAGGTCCTGATCCTAAAAATACCATTCTTTCAAAATCCAATTCGGCAATTGTTTTTAGATCAGACAAACAATTATTTAAAATATATTCCCCATATAACCTAATTCTTTTCATTAACGGACTAATGTTTTGACTGTTCTTCAGATCAGTTAGTAACAGTCCGGTGAGCAGCATTGAGGAATACGAGCTGGTCATAGCTAATGAATTATCGTTGGTTTCCTCAGGCAGCAGGATCACGTATGAATTTTCACCCTCATTTTTTTCAGCTAATCTGCCCACGGCATTACAAGTGATATTTAGCTCATAGAACATATCACAGCGTTTTCTTCCCTCTTCTATGGCAGCAATACTTTCGGGGCTGTTCCCTGATCGTCCAAAGGATATTAGTAAAGTTGGGCTTGATCTTATAAAGTAATTTTCCGGATGGGTAACTATATCCGTAGTGCTAATTGCCAAACACGGGACCTTCCATTTTTTTTGAAAGATTCCCTTTAGTGTCTCTCCTATGAATGCAGATGTGCCGGCTCCAGTCAGAATAACTATGGGGTGGTCTTTTTCTGTTACTTGCTTGAGGAATTCAGAAATTTCATTGCTTCTTTCATTTAGCATAAGGTAGGTCTGTTCCCACAACCGAGGTTGATTACATATTTCTTTGGCGGTAGCTAAACCTCCTTTTGAATTTAAATAATCTATTGAACAGTTTAAATATTCCATTAGTCAATAAAAGTTAATTACATTACAAAGATAATAATATTTCGTTTTATTTCTAATAAATGCAATAAAACTTTCATAATCTTATGTTTTTTGTAAATTAATTTTGTGTTACCTGTTAGTAAATCATAATCAGTTGTTGATCAGTTGTATATTGAGATTAGTTTTCGAGTAAAAAGGCCTTTAATTCTTCATAATTCGAAATTTTGAAGGATTTTTTTTCCTTTAATAGGATTAATTTAACCTTATCGGGAATTACCAAATCTTTATTAATGGCTTTTTCTACAGTATCCTTGAATTTTACGGGGTGTGCAGTTTCAAGAAATATACCGTAAGTGTCAGGGTTTGTCTTTTGATACTTCTTGAGACCTAAATAGCCAATTGCGCCATGTGGATCTAGTATATAGGACGAATTTAGGTATACATCATGTATAGCTTGGCTGGTTTCATCATCAGTAAATGAATACGAGTATAAATTCTTTCGTAAATCTTCTAAATTATTGTTATATAAATGGCGGATACGCTTAAAATTACTGGGATTGCTTACGTCCATAGCATTTGAAATAGTTGCTTTTGCCGGTTTTGGACAATATTTTCCAGTTTTCATAAAATTAGGCACGGTATCATTTATATTCGTTGATGCTACAAACTGTTTGATGGGCATGCCCAATTTTTGGGCTACCATACCGGCGCAAACATTCCCAAAATTGCCACTTGGTACAGAAAAGACAATTTTTTTTGCTTTTGATTGAACTTGTTTATACGCGAATAAAAAGTAGAATAATTGTGGCAACCATCTGGACACATTTATCGAGTTGGCTGATGTTAGCTTGATTTTTGGGGTGATATCATTATCTGAGAAAGCAGTTTTTACCATACTTTGGCAATCATCAAAGGTGCCATGTACTTCCAAAGCGGTTATGTTCTGTCCCAAGGTGGTCAATTGTTTCTCTTGAATTGGGCTGACTCCTCCACTTGGGTATAAAATAACCACGTCTACACCATTTACTCCAAGAAAGCCTTGGGCCACTGCTCCACCGGTATCTCCTGAAGTGGCAACCAAAACAGTAATTTTTGTATTTTCCCCCTCCATTAGATTGCCCAGGCACAATGCCATAAATCGTGCTCCCACATCCTTGAAGGCCATTGTTGGTCCATGAAAAAGCTCTAAACTTGCAACATTTTTTTCAATTTCAACTAAAGGGAAAGAAAAATCAATAACATCGAATATTATTCTGTTGATTACCTGAGCAGAAAGATCTCTGGAAACAAATTGTTTTATGGCAGTCATTGCAATTTCATGATTGCCCATTGTTGCCATGTTTTGAAAGAATGATTTGGGCAGTGGTTTTATATGATTTGGAAAATAAAGCCCCTTATCTGGAGCTAGACCATTAATGACAGCCTCTTTAAAGGAGACGACAGGTGAATTATTGTTTAAACTGAAAAACTTCATCTTTATAATTCTTTAATGCCTTCAATATTTATTTCTGAAACATGAATATCATAATCTATACCTGTCTTATCGTAAATATGATGCATTGCCGATGCCACCTTTTCAGCTTTGTTACATCCTTTGCTAAGTGCATATATTGAGGGTCCGGAGCCAGCTATTCCGCAACCTAAAGCTCCAGCTTCCATGCTTCCTAATTTAATTTGATGAAAGAAAGGGATTAATTTTGATCGTAAGGGTTCAACAATGTAGTCTTTCAGGGAGTGACCAATTAATTCGTAATTTTCTGTGTATAAACCTGCTATGAAGCCGCCTAAATTGCCCCACTGTTTTATACCATTTTTTAGAGATATGTTGGAACTTAAAACCTTTCTTGAATCAGATGTTTTGATTTCAATTTGTGGATGTATTACCGTAACGTAGATTTCTTTTGGGATATTTAAACTAATTATATCTAAGGGGGCGTAGCTACGGACTAATGTAATCCCTCCAAATATTGCTGCTGATACGTTATCTGCATGTGGAATCCCGCTTACTGAGCATTCTCCTTCCATGGCAAATTCTACCAATTGTAATGGTGAAAATGGTTCTCCTAGGAGCTTATTCATGGCCACAACTACGGCAGCTGAGCTTGCGGCGCTGCTACCAATTCCACTTCCAGGTTTAATTTGTTTATAGATTTCAATTTCGAATCCCCCTTGGTATGTGCTTTTTTTCATAAAGGCTTGACCTGCTATACCTGCCACATTCAAATGTGTTTCTTTAGGGAGGTTTTGACCTTCAATTTTTGATATAAATATACCTTTTTTTGTTATTTTTCTCACTACCATTTCATCTCCTACAGAGGCTAATGCCAAGCCGAGAACGTCAAATCCACATGAAATATTCGCTATGGTAGCTGGACAAAAAACGTGTATATCTTCCAAGTTAAAAAGAATTGATTTGACATAATATTCGGTACAAAATACGGGGCTGATTCATCAAAATGACAAACCAAAAAGGGGAATATTCATTGCATAAATTCACCTAGTTCTTTGTCTAGAGCTAATTGTTATTCTTAATATTCATTTTAGTGTTCAGAGATCTAAACAATTGGCCACTACAAATTAGGGCTAGTTCAATACCTTCTTTTTACGACGAATGGACTCTAGAAAATAATAGTCGGCGTAAACAAGTGGGGCGTTGATTTCAGCACCATGAGGTAAACTGCCTACGCTATGATTTAAGATAAAGTAGTTATTTTCGTTATCAGTGTTCATATAGGTAGACGAAGCCAGTGATTCGAGTAATTTAAAAGCTTTGTTCTTGTATTTCTCACTATTCTCTATGTTGTATTCTGCCAATTCAAACAATGCGGAACAAGTTATTGCTGCCGCAGAAACGTCTCGCAATACTACAGGGTATTTTTCTGGATCGTAATCCCACTCCGGAATTAATTTAGAATTTGTTGCGTCATAATCCCAATATGGCACCAAATCTTCAGGTAAATTGGGATGATTTAGGATGTAATTGGCTATATTTTCCGCAAATTGCAAAAATTGTTCATCTTTAGTATATCGATAGCACGTAATAAACCCGTATAGTCCCCAGGCTTGGCCACGAGCCCATGAGGATTGATCGACAAATCCTTGATTTGTTGCCTTATCTAGCACATTTCCCGTAATGGTATCATAATCAACAACATGGTAACTGGAAAAGTCTTTCCGGTAGTGATTTTGCATTGTAGTCAATGCGTGTTGAACTGCAATATCTTTAAAGGTGTTGTCCCCACTTAAACGAGTTGCTTCAAAGAGAAGTTCCAAGTTCATCATATTGTCTATGATGACAGGAAAATACCATTCTGTCTCTCCGTCCCAGGCCTTCTTTCGATTCCATGATTTAATGCTCTTGGTAATCGGGTTGTATCTTGTGGTTAGTGATTTAGCTGCATTAATAATTACTTTTTCATACTCTTTAATTCCAGCTAGACGTAAACCGTTACCATAACTACAGTTAATAATAAAACCAATATCGTGGTCCTCAGTGTAATATTGAACAGAATCCAAAGCTTCGGTCCATTTTATAGCTCTTTTCCTCCATTTGTCATCACCAGTTAGATCATATAGATACCAGAGGTTTCCAGCAAAAAAACCACTTGTCCATCCGTAAATTCCAACTGTTCTTAATTTGCCATCTTCTGTAATTGTCCTTGGAATCCTTGTAGGATCATTGTTTACAGCATTTATTGAATTTTCAACTTGACTTGTGATATAATCAATTTCTTCATCTGAGATAACAACGTTCTTTCTACTGTGGCAGGAAGCAGAAAGTATTATTATTGTCAAAATCAAGGTGAAATTGATGAATTTAATCGTTCTACAAATTATCATATTAGGTTATTAATTAAAGTAAAAATTCAAAAATTAGTTTAATCTTCCAATCTTTTAATAGTCAGTCCTTTAAGGCTTACCTTGTTTATTTTGGCATAATTTTCAATGATGTGGCCTAATTTATTTTGCCATTCTTCAATTTTCATTCGTTCAAATGGGGCCAACATATACTCTAAGCCAAGCCTGCGGTCTGCAAAATGGTCCTTAACATCATCGTAAACATGTACAAAATTTCTCCCATCAACACTTCTACCTTCCTTAAATCTAGTTTTGTACCAAACATCCGTAAAATCACTCCACATATTTTTTTCCTCATGTATTATTTCTCCGACCAATCCGTGTGCCTCAATCATGAAGCTAACAGCCTTTTGGGAATCACCGGTCTTTCCTGCTTGAATTAAATAATCCTCGACTTTTGCAAGGTTTAATGCTGTGTTTATCGTGTATCGTTGAAGATATGCAATGGAGAGTAGGACCTCTATATTATATTGGTTG
Source organism: Arenibacter flavimaris (assembly GCF_030291335.1). Lineage (NCBI taxonomy): Bacteria > Pseudomonadati > Bacteroidota > Flavobacteriia > Flavobacteriales > Flavobacteriaceae > Arenibacter > Arenibacter flavimaris. Next base: position 74,091 of record NZ_JASWIM010000013.1, on the reverse strand, counting down.
CGCTCTACTCTAAAAAGACTATATGAAAGTAGATCGATTAACCTGGCATTTTTCTGGGACATCTTTAATGCTCTTTGTAGTTTTCCCCCATATTTTAATCTAAAAATAGGTTCTATGCTAACGTTGTCCACTGAAGGGAGACTTGGCATTTCAAGAGTAGGGTCAGGGTAGGCTCCACCTATTCCCTTTCCATAGGAACTTCCGTAACGTATATTTCTCTCCTTAGAAGGGGTAACCTGATCCCATAAGTCTTCATAAAACCTTGCACCCTCCTGAAGGAGGCGATAGCTTTCGATCATTTCGGGACTATTATAACCATAATATATATTCATGAAATCAGCTATACTTTGCTCGATGGTCGGTTTGCCGATAGACCACCCATATTGAGTTACAATTGCCCAGCCAAGCCAAAATGTTTCGTTGTGAAGACCTGCATCGTCCCATGCCGCCGCAAAAGTTCCAGTTAGCTTTGCTCCTTTGGCCAATACTCTAGGAATATCATTGGAGGCATCAATTAATCTCCCCTTTATTTTATTATTCTTATATTCAGTAGGAAAATAATTCGGAAAAAGATGTTCCGCTCCCTGCATTGAGCTATAGGAGAGTTGTTTTATACCAGCTTTATTTTGATTTTCTATCCAGGCAGCATCTCGATTAGGGGTCATGATACCGTCAATTAACCCAGATGGCAATTGGGTAATATGCTCGGTTAACAAAGGGTACTCCACCCAGGCTATTACTTCTCTATCTCGCTCTTTCATCCATTTGTGTACTCGATTTACATAATCTACCCAAATCTGGCTTCGATTTATTTCATTATATTCATCCTTACATTTACCACAAATTCCTGCGTAATATACCTCATCCGTTGATGCGAAAAAATATTTCACGCCCGGTGTTGCATCGATCATGTCTTGGTACATATCAAAAATCAATTGCATTGCTTCTTCATCACACATGCAAATATGATAATTACTTTCATCCGACTGAAGATGCTCAAATTCTTTATGTTTTAGTACGAAAGTCATATGTGAAGGTGCCTGAACATTGGGTATTAATTGGATATAACGTTCTAGAGCATAAGAAGTCAATTCGTGCATTTCAGATTTTGTAAAAGCTCCGGGGGCTCCTATGATTGGATGACTGGGATACTCGTACTTGTCTTCCATTTCAAAGGCTATGGCATTTACTTTAAAAAAGGCGGCCCAATCAATGTAACGCTTTAATGTTTCAATATGATCCTGGTGATGTTTGGTGTCCCAATGGATCACTCTAAGATTTAAACTAGGCCAGTCAGTTATAGTGCCTTCAGGTAATTTAAAGCTGCCATTAGAAGTTGGGCGTAGAAGTTGAAGTAAACTTTGAACACCATAGAACAAACCCCATTCCGTATTTCCTGAAATACGAACAATGTTCGGTTCTATCTCTATTCGGTATGCCTGTTTAGCTTGTTCGGAGTCCAAATTTTCCATAATGGGTTCCGAAACTAACTTTAAAATTATCTTTCCCGTACCGGTTTCGTTGAAATTAAGTTGATGGAGTTCTCCAGCTCCTAACCGAAGTCTTTTTAGTGTAATGCCTTGTTCATCTAAAGAGGTGTTGATGCCCCAGCTTTGGTCTATAAGAACACTTTGCCCTGTGAGTAGGGTTTTCTGTGGAGCGGGTATAAGACTATATCCTAAGCCACTAAGGTCATTGGAATAACCCGAAAACGTGGTGATCCACAAAGAGGCTACAAAAATAAATAGGACACTAGGTGGGCTAAACCTCCATCTATCCGCTGTAGTCTTGAAGTGGTCTATATAGTTTTTTAATTCAACAATTAAACTATTAGGTTTGGATTCGATTTTTAATTTTTTCATAATACATAGCTATTTTATATCAACTCGAACAAATTAACAAATAATAATAATAAATAACAAAATTTCTTACATATCATTATTTAATTAGTTATTTTATCAATTGATGGAGTTAATTGTATTTGCCGATTTTGGTGATAGCAACAAAATTTCTGATTCGTAATCATTGTAAGGCAATATCTTGTGGATATCCCTTTTAGCAGGTGATTTAGATAAACGAATGTTAAATAAAGATGTACTGGTAGGTTTAAACCTGGTAAAGGAATTAGTTTTATTATTTTTTGGAGGGATGGGTCATTAAATAATGTATCGAAATTTTATTTATTTGCTGTTAGGTGTTGAAACGTATGATTTTTCCTGATATAGTAATCCGTGCAGCAATTCATTTTTTCAGCTAAAAAATTTCGCACATATTGTTTATTCTATAATTAAAGTGCGTGAAATATTTACGTTCTTTAAATAGTTTGTGCCAATATGCCTTGTGTAAAATGATTTTGGCAAAAATTGATCGATAGTTCTAATATAAATGGCCTAAACAAACTAAATGGGTTAACTACTTTTGAATTGGTGACATAATGATGATCATTATCACATGCCTAAAGGGGGGGGTAGTTACCCTTCCGCTCCAATCCTATCCATACACCTACTTTTCTCCTGTCCATTATTGACGTCTTTGTGTTCCTGTTTTCTTCGACACCCTCCTGACTGCCGGAGAGAACAAGCTGAAAAGATAGCTTGACTTTTCTTTTCCCTAACCACATTCATTACTATCCATTGAAATGATCCATAGCCTCCTGGTTGCGCTTGGAACTATTAATTACACTTAAGAATAAATAAAACATGGATTGCTGTGGTCACGACATATGTATATATGCAAATATGCCAATATAAATATATGGATATATGTACATAGGATTTGCGTAATCGTAAGGTTTTTTTGTTTTAAAATAGGAACAAATCCGCCCCGCCCGTTTTGAGTAAAATACCATTAAAAAAAATTGAATAAATATTAATCTTCAGAGAAGATAGCAAGTTATGTTTTAAGTATCTTAAAACCCTACTTCTGACGAAGTGAAAGCCGATAAGAATATGGAGGAATAAAATGGAAATCAACAAAGGCGGGAGAAAAAATGTGGGGCACAGGACACGGGGCATACCATAACGCTTCCGTCCAATCGCAGGGAACTCGAAAAATTAAAGGGCATGGAGCAGTCCTTTAAAACAAATCTACTTCCTGTTCCAATTTGTGTTTTTTTTAATAGTTTCGTTAATTCACTTTTTTAGAAATCAAATGTCCCAATAATTATATGGTATTGGCGAGCAAATAAAAAAAGGAAAAAACCATAATAATAAACCCTAAGTGATACTGGCAATTAATTACATAATCACAACAATTATTGTTCTTGATCCGTAAAAACCATCAAGAAATCCACTAAATTGTTTTAGGTATGTTTTAGGAAGGAAATAAAAAAAGGGCTTCAATCTCTTGAAACCCTTGTCTTTCCTAGTAGCGGGAACTGGACTCGAACCAGTGACCTTCGGGTTATGAGTATTTTACCATACTACCACAAATAAACATAAATATACTGAAAATCAATTAATTATGTTTTTATTAATAAGCTTTAATATCAAATAATAGGGTTTAAAATCAACAAATGTTGTACCTATGTTGTACCTATTTTTGTTACTTTTATATTCTCAAGTAATTATTATGGCAACAGTTAAAGCAGTACTCCGTAAAAAAAATAATCCTGAAGGGCAATATCCAATTGCCATTAGAATCACCAAAGACAGAAAAAGTTCTTATTTAGGAACCGGTCAGTATATTGAAGAAAAGTATTGGGATGAGAAAAATAGATGCGTTAGAAAATCCCATCCTAATGCTAGTATTATCAATAATTTTATAATCACAAAAGTTGCCGAGGCAAATAAAAAAGCTCTTGAAGCCGAAAGCAGCACAGATTATCAAACTGTCAATTCAATTAAGAAAAAAATCAGACAAAACAAGAAGGTCGATTTTTTCAAGGTTGCAAATATGCACTTGACAAATCTTAAAAATAGAGGAAACCATCATCAATACGATACTGAAGTTGGTCGGCTAAACAAATTCAAAACGTTTCTTAAAAAAAAGGAGTTGCTCTTCAACGAGTTAAATATCCCTCTTCTGAAAAATTTTGAGGCTTATCTACTTCACGATAATAAGCGTTCTCCAAGAACAGTTGTAAATTATCTCATTTTAATACGGACTATTTATAATCTAGCCATATCAGAGTCTTTAGTTGATAGGGGCAGATATCCTTTTGGAAAAGGAAAAGTCCAAATTAAAATTCCTGAGACACAAAAAATCGGGTTTAATATAGAGGAAATTCAGAAATTGGAGAATGCATCTGATTTAACTGAGGCTCAACAAAAAGCTGTACACGTCTGGCTTATTAGTTTTTACTTTGCTGGCATAAGGGTTGGTGATGTATTAAGATTGAAATGGTCTGACTTTAATGACGGTAGGTTGATGTATCGGATGAACAAAAACAGTAAACTAGTCACCTTAAAAATACCTGACAAGGCTAATGCTATTCTTAAAATGTATCAACAGAATTATTCACTTAAGAACTACTTGATTTTTGATTATCTTAAAGGCACTGATTTAGATGATTCTCAGATGGTTTCTGTTAGAACACAGACCATAACACGAAACTTAAACAGACACTTGAAAAAAGTTGCTGCTAAACTGAACATCAATAAAAAAATGAGTATGCATATCGCAAGACATAGTTTTGGAAATATTTCAGGGGATAAGATCCCAATTCAAATGCTTCAAAAGCTATATAGACACTCCTCTGTAACTACCACTATAAACTATCAAGCGAATTTTATTAATAAAGATGCAGACGATGCCTTGGATAGTGTTATAAATTTTTAGTTGAATTTCTCATTCACTATAATATCACACTTCAAAACCTCAAGTGAACTCTTGAATTCTATTTATTATTCAATTACGCTTGCTGCGCTCTAATAAACTTCTTACCCCCATCATAAGTAAAGCCAGAACCCCAAAGAGTAAGGTTAACCAAGGCGTATATACGACACTTTTAGTAGCTATGAGCCATCCACCAGCTGTAGTTCCTAAAGTGATTCCTAAATTTCCAAATGAAGTGGCAAGACTATTCGCAAATTCTAGGGATTTAGGTGCAGATGAAATCATATAGGTAGAAGCATTTAAAAAACTTGGAGAATACAAAAATCCCCATATTCCTATAACTACAATTGTAGCCACTGTATTTCCTCCTGAAAAATGCAGTAATATCGGTATCAGGATGGTTCCTGATAGGAAGAAAGCAGTGGTGTTTGTAATATTTTTATCCAACATCTTTCCAGCCACCCAATTCGCCAGTACCCCAATGATTCCAAACACAAACATCATATAACTCACCATCGTATTGTCCATATTTTTGGCCTTATTTAAGTAAGCTGCAAAATAGCTGTAGGTAGAAAACCAGGCGGCTATCATAAAAAAATTCATTGCCGTACTTGTTATAAAAGTAGGTTGCTTCAATATTTTTAATTGACTCCCATACGTCTTTTTCTCTGTTACGGGAATATTAGGTAAAACAGTGTATATTGCGATTAATGCGATAACGCTAATCGCTGATTGCACATAAAACGAATATTCCCAAGAAAATATACTGGCTATGTAAGTAGCAAAAGGAACGGTAGTCACCATTGCAATGGCCACACCACTAAAAACAATACTCATTAATTCATTTTCGTTCTTTTTGTCTCCTTGAGATACCGCTACTGAAAGTGCCGTTGCTATATAGACCGGTTGTAAAAAGGCAGGTAAAATCCTGACCAACATCAATAGCCAAAACGGGGGAGAAAATGAAGAAACCATTCCCGTGATAACAAATAACAGTATGGAAAGTAGCATTACTTTCTTTCTGTCAAACCCAGAGGCAAGCAGGGTCATAAAAGGTCCCGTTAAAGCTATGATTAGGGCAAAAGCACTCAATAAAAGTCCGGCGCGATCAATACTTATTTCATAGTGCGTCGCTATTTGTGGTAAGATTCCGATCACTCCAAATTCCGTAGTGATTACTCCTATGAATCCAAGGCAACCGATATAGGCATATTTTTTCATTGGTAAAGGATTTTTATAATTCGTCAACGAAATTAAAATGAATGCTATAAATTTGTAGGGTATACAGCTGATTGTATGGTACTAACAATTTTGTAAGTAATGGGAAAGCGAAAAGAAAATTCAACCAATATGCTAAATGAAAAAAGCATAATGGAATGCGATTTAACTTATGCAGTTTGTAAAGTCGGTGGAAGGTGGAAGTTACTGATCTTATGCAAACTTGAAAACGGTAAATTGCGCTTTAGTGAGATTAGAAGGTTGATACCAAAAATCACGGAACGAATGTTAACCCTACAGCTTCGTGAACTGGAAAAAGATGGACTGGTGAAACGCACTGTTTATGCAGAAGTACCTCCAAGAGTAGATTATGAACTCACCCCAATCGCCATAGAATTAATCCCTATCTGGTCAAAATTAAGTGACTGGGGTGCTAGGCATAAAAAGCTTGTAAAATGATACCAAATTTTAAGTAATATGATAGAGACTTTGATAAGTCACATAGAAAAGTTTATCGATATTAAGGATACAAACCTTAGCACTATAGATACTTTTTTTGAAACGAAGGTCTTAAAAAAGAAAAAAGACTTATTAAGAGAGGGCACCATCTGTCAAGACCTATTTTTTGTTAACAAAGGCTGTTTACAGGTATTGTACACCAAGGAAAATGGCACGGAACAAACCATTGATTTTGCCTTAGAAAACTGGTGGACAACCGATTTCAATGCCGTTTCTAAGAAAAATACGTCCAACTTTACTATCCGCACAGTAGAAGTTAGTGAAGTCTTAGTGTTAAGTGCCGATTCTAAAGAAGCACTACTTAAAGAATTTCCTGTTTTGGAGCGGTATTTCCACTTGGTCTTTCAACGCGCTTTTGCTGCTTCGCAATACCGTATAAAACTGCTTTATGAACATTCCCGGGAAGATTTATATTATCACTTCAGGGATAACTTTCCCGAATTTATTCAACGTGTCCCACAATACCTTATCGCATCATTTTTAGGCTTCACGCCCGAATATTTAAGTGAAATCCGCAGAAAAGAGATTTCTTAAACCAGTTTAAGAATTTGCTATATGTTTCTGGTAATCTTTGTCTAAACAAAACGAGATTACTATGACAAATTTAAAACAGGCCTTATCCCTAGGTTGTACAGGAGCCTTGGCCATTTTTATAGCTTCCTATTTTACATTGCCACCTTGGATACTCTTTATCGCTTGGGTTAGCTACCATCTTTTTGGCACTAACCTTAAAACTGCTTTTACCATTCTCATCCAACAATTCTTTGGAATTCTTATTGGGATGTGTATTCAATATACAGGAATTTGGTCTTCAGAATTTATTGGAGCGTTTGGATTTCCTTTAGCGGTATTTATCGCTATGATTGGGATTTTCTACATTTCAAAGATGAAACGTTTGAATACCGTCCCGGCTTACTTTTTAGGACTGATCACCTGGTTTTCCTCAGGTTCTGAAATAAGTATTATATCGCTTCTCATCTTAATCATTTCTCTGATAGTGGGCTATGCTATTGCTAGCTTGGATACTTTTCTTAATCAAAAGTTGGCCGCTAAAAGTAAAATTAATTCTTAAAAATATATAAAGAACTGATGATTATACGAAAAGCAACACTTTCAGATGTAGTGCCACTGATTGTTCTTGTAACTGAATTTAGGAAATTCTACAAGCAAGAATCAAATCCAGAAGAACTTCAGACCTTTCTGGAAGAGAGAATTAATAAAGGAGATAGTGAAATATTGGTAGCCGTTGTGGAGAATCAATTGGCAGGTTACGCACAGCTCTTCCCATCCTTCTCTACCATAAAATTAAATAAAATCTGGATTTTGAATGATCTGTTTGTGCTGGAAGCTTTTAGGGGCAAAGGTATAGCTTCCCTATTAATAAAAACCATTTTAAAATTTTCAAAAGCAACGCAGCGAAAGCAAGTTTGGCTCTTGACCGGAAATGATAATAAAAGTGCACAACAACTATATAACAAACTAGGATTCAATAACACAAAATTTAAACATTATGTCTACAATAACTAAACATCAAAAACGGGTAAACATTAAAGCTTTGGAACCGGATTGTTGGAAATCAATAATCGACATTGAAGTTTATTTATCCAAAACAAGCTTGGATAAAAAATTAAGGGAATTAATAAAAATAAGAGCTTCCCAAATTAATAAATGCGCCTATTGTATTGATCTACATAGCAAGGATGCCCTAAAATTAGGCGAAACAGAACGTAGGATATTCGCTTTATCCGCTTGGGAAGAAAGTCCTTTGTTTTCCGATATGGAGCGAGCTGTATTAAAACTAACGGAGGAAATTACCGAAATAACCAAAACAGGAGTTACAGATGCTACTTACGATAAGGTAAGTGAATTTTTTAAAGAAAAAGAAATTGCACAGATTATCATAGCTATCAATCATATGAATTTTTTAAATCGAATTGCGGTATCTACCAAATTGATGCATAGTAATTAAATAAGTGATAGCTATCTGTTTTTTCCCCAACCGTCCAGTATTTGTAAAGCGGGTCCTAAAGGTTCTGTATCCTGATGCAATCGGTAATATACTTTTGGAGGAAAACCTTTAAGTTCTATTCGTTCAATGATATGATGCTCCTGCATTTGTTGTAATTGTTCGACTAGAACTTTTTTTGATACCCGTGGCATTTTACGCCATAATTCAATAAACCGTATTTCTTTTTCTTGGAATAGATGATGCAAAATCAGTGGTTTCCATTTACCCGAAAGTAAATCTAAACTTCGCTTTACTCCGCAATTTTCAAACTCCTTATAATTCATAATTGGGTTTTTAAGTGGGTTACTTAAAGGTAAACTTCTTTAAGAATACATAACGTGTCACTAATTTAGTGAATATAAATTATTCATAAAAAACAAACACCATGGAAGTTCAATTATGGCGAAATGCAACAGTACTACTACAAATAAAAAGCATAAAGTTTTTAATAGATCCTATGCTAGGGAAAAAATCTTCGTTTGGAGTTTTTCCTTGGACTCAGGACAATAGACCGAATCCCTTAGTAGATTTACCGTTTGACACAAAAGAGTTAGACAATTATTTAGCAAGCATAGATGCGGTTGTAGTAACCCATCTTCATCCAGACCATTGGGATAAAGCGGCTATAGAGCGTTTAGATAAAAGCCTGCCTATTATTTGCCCTATTGCTATTGCAGAAACGATTGCAAACTATGGCTTTAAAAACATAAAGAGCTTTGAAAACAATATGCTATTTAAAGAAATTTCCATATCACTCACGGAAGGCTTGCACGGTACTGGAGAAATCGGAGAAAAAATGGGAACCGTAAATGGTTTTGTTTTTTCAACAAAGGAGGAAAGTATTTATTTTGCAGGAGATACGATATGGTGTGAAGATGTGAAAGCGGCAATAAACTTATACAATCCACAATATGTGGTAGTAGCAGGTGGTGCAGCTACATTTGCTATTGGCAAGCCTGTTACAATGACTTCAGAAGATATTATGGTATTATGTAAAACCTTTCCGGAAATAAAAGTCCTTGTAACACATCTGGAAGCTATTAGTCCATGTATAGAAACCAGAGAATATATTTTTAAAAAGGTTTTAGAGAATGGAGTTTCCAATAGATGTTATATTCCAAAAGATGGAAAGAACCTTATTTTACATTAATTTTTATCCAATATAAAATCTAAAATTGCTTGAACATGAATTTTGGTAGTATCAAAAACAGGGGTTGAATTAAAGTCTTTTTCATCAATTAAAAGTGGGATTTCGGTACAGCCTAGAACAATACCTTGCGCCCCTTTTTGTATAAGATCTTCAGAAAATTTAACGAACTCCTTTTTCGAACTTTCTTTGATAATACCTTTGCCTAACTCTTCTTTTACGATATAATGAATACGGTCAATATCAGAAAGTGTTTCAGGTATAAGCACTTCTATTTGGTGTTCATTTAATTTTTTCCGGTAAAAATCCATTTCCATAGTAAACTTTGTCCCCAGTAAACCTATTTTATTTATTTTCTTTGAATTAATCTCTTGTGCAGTTGCGGTTATAATATTTATAATAGGAATGTTAATTATTTCTTGAATTTCATCAGCAAATAAATGAGCCGTATTGGCACATAAAACAATACCTTCTACATTGTTTTTTTTCAGTTCTTTACAAGCTTTTAAAAGTAAATCAAAAGAGTTTAGCCACCCCTTGTCTTGTATATCAGCGAAGTTCAGAGAATAAAGGATAAGTTCAGCAGACTGTAAGCCCCCTAAAGCTTCATTAACACCCTCATTGATGTATTTATAGTAATCCAAGGTTGATGTCCAACTGATTCCACCAACTAATCCTATTTTTTTCATAGTTAAATTTAAACCTTTGTTTTGCGGAGTGCTTTTTATTAAACCTTAAATCGTTCTTGCATATACATCAAGGCTTATCAAATGTCCATTTTTCAATTCACAATCCTTCATAGTGCGTTCTAGTTTAAAATCGAGCTTGGCCATTGCATTTTTGCAATTGGTATTTTTAGTTTCCACAAAACCTTCAATTCGGTTGAGTTGAAGTTGTTTTAATCCGTAATCGGTAATGATAGGGAGTACTTCTGTCATCATCCCTTGTCCCCAAAATTCGGGAAGCAGCCAAAGTCCGATTTCGGCTTTTTTCGCTTTCAGATCAATATCATTGAGTCCGCCTGCACCGTAAAACGTCTGATTATCCAGGGAACAAATGGCCCACCAGCATTGTTGCTCTTCGGCAAACCAACGCATCTGTTCTTTGGTGGCTTCCAAAGTTTCATAACTTATGCCATAATACTGAATAACTTTGGGATGGGAAAGTCCTTTATAAATGTTTTCAAGGTCGCTATCCGTTATTTCACGCAATAGAAGTCGGTCGGTTTTTATAGTCGGAAAATTATTTTTCATGGTTTGTCCGATTTTAGTTTACTGTAGATTTCCAGATCGGCAAATACATTTCCGGTCAAGCGTTCGCCGTCCCTTTGTATACCTTCTAATTTAAACCCTAATGTTTTCGGAATTTTTTTGCTAGGTAGGTTTCCTACCGCACATTTGATTTGGATTCGATTGAGTTCGAGTTTCTGAAAAACAAAATCGCAGAGTTTACATACCGATCGGGTCATAATTCCTTGTTTTTGCTGCGTCTCGGAAAGCCAATATCCTATTTCCGTTTTTTGGTTAAGTAAGTCTGTATCCTTAAAACCTATAAGACCAATAAATCCACCTTGCTTTTGTATGGTAAACACATATTCAAATTGTTCTTTTGGGGCATTCACAATAGAATCAACAAACTGTTCGGTATCGTAAAGTTGTTTGGTGTGTTCTACAAAAGGAAGCCATTTTCCCAGATACGCCCTCTGATAATCAATGGTCTTAAAAATGTCGAGTGCATCGGATGCTTCCAATTGCTTTAGTTTTATGTCGGAATTTAGTTCTAGTGAAATCATACTTTCATTATTGTTTTAAGAATTTGTTTGGTAACTGTTTTCCGTCCACTACTAAAATCAGGGTTCTCTGTTTCTACGTTTTTGGTTAATCGAGTAGCAAAAAAGTAGACATTCTCCTTGGTGGTTAAGTAGCCAACCCACCAGCCAATATCCTTACCGTTTGCCCTTGTCCATCCTGTTTTATCACGAAAAGTATAATTCTGTGTGTTTTCAGAAATCAATATTTGTTTTACTTTGTTTATGTTTTTTTGTGCAAATGGGAGTTTGTTTTCATAGAGTTGGATCAAAAATTCGATTTGGTTTTTAGGAGAAATAGCTAAATTTCCATAATTCCAAAAATCATCTCCCTCTTCACTTAAATCATTATTTCCGTAACCTATTTTTTTTAGCGTACGCTTATATTTTTTTCTTTTTATTTTTTTTGCAGCATTTACATAAAACCAAACGGTAGAATTTTTATAAGCCGTTTTTAAATCGGTATCTTTTTCCCAAGCTTTAAATTCATATCCAAAATGGGATTTTGGCTTACCGTCCCACTTAAAAATTTCATTTTCATCATTAACCGCTTTATTTTCAAGAATAATAAGTGAATTTAGAATTTTAAATGTTGATGCCGGTAGGGTGGCTATCTCAGCATCTTTTTCATGAGTATATATCCATTTTTGGTTTTTGTAATCAAAGATAGTAGTACTACCTTTAAGACCTAAGCTATCATAAATTGATTGAAAAGAGGTTTGCCCGATTACAGTAGTACTCCAGAAGGTTAAAATTATAAAGAATATTTTCATTTTAATGTTTTCAAATAATAGTAATTACTAAACGTAATTTAATTTGTTACCACTGCTTATATTTTATCCAAATCAGTAACCGTTAGGTCGCTGTTTGTATTTCCCGTATTTAGCGTTGTAGCAGGTTCAAATAATAAGACACTAACTTCTTCAGGAGCGTAAGGTTTATGCTCTATTCCTTTTGGAATTACCACAAATTCCCCTGCATGTAACTCTAACGTTTTATCATTCAATTCTATGAATAATGTCCCGTTTACAACCAGAAAGAGTTCATCTTCCTGCTCGTGTTTATGTTTAACGAATTCTCCTTTGAATTTTGCTATTTTAACCAATTGATTATTAAGTTCTCCTACTATTTTTGGCGTCCAATATTCGCTAAATGTGTTTAATTTTGATTGGAGGTTTACTTTATGTATTTCCATATTAAGGCTTTTTATGAATTATTTTCCCTTATGAATTTTAGTACAAAATCCACTCTGCTTTTTACATCTACTTTTGGTACTTCAACCATTTGATATCCATAACTTTGATAAGTTTTCAAGATAGTAGTATGTGTCAACATTACTTCCCTCCAATTTTGTTTACGTTCATTGTCTGTTTCGTAAATTTCTTGCCAAGGCGGAAGTATAAAAATGGCGGGATTGTACTTCCAATGGTCAGCATACGAAATCATGTACTCGCTTATTTCGGACTCAATGAGTTTTGCATAACCTAATGAATCTAAAAATCCACGATCAAAAAATACAGGTTTACCGTTGTTTGCATTTTTTTCGGTTTGCTCATAACTCTTGATTGAACGGTCAAACATAATTTTTTTGTAAAGTTCTTTATCTCTCCATGGTAACGCTTCTCCGTTAGCTTTTTGTTGTTCTTTGATTAACTGGCGAGCAACTTCAGGAACCACAGAAAAACCTCTTTTTCCGAGCTCCGTCAACAGGGCTGTTTTGCCTACTCCGGGACCGCCTGTTAGGATATGGAAATTGGAATTTTGTTTTGATTTAATCATTAAATTTTACGTTCTGTTTTTCTAAACCTACTATACTAGAACACGAGATTATATAAATAATTAGAAACCCCTTAAAAATTCAGTAAGTATTGTATTAAATATTTTGGGATTATCTATTAATGGTAAATGTCCTGCATTGGGTATTACTTTAAGCTTTGCATTAGGTATTGTTTCTGCAGCAGCTTCCCCAGATTTAATAGAGAATAGTTTATCTTCTGCTCCCCAAATAATAAGCGTTTCATTTTCTATTTGGGACAATGATTCTTCCGAAATTTTAGAAACAGCAGCTCCTCGGCCTTTTCTGAAGGCATTTTTTCCACCTTTAGATTTGAGCACGGCAATTGAATAGAGACCGTGATTCGGGTCTCTTTTTTCTGGGCTGTGAAGTATATATTTTGAATTAAACGAATTGGCTGCTTCTGATGGTGCATTATTCATCCATAGCACTCCAATCATAGCCCAAAAAGATACTTTTGCACCCAATCCTGCAGAATTAACCATAACAAGCTTATTAACCCTCTCTGGATTATCGATAACAAACTGTAAAGCAATAGCTCCTCCTTGAGACAGCCCTACAATGTTAGCTTTTGCTATTTTTAATTCATTCAGAAATCCTTTGAGCCACTTAACAAAATAGGGACGACTATAATTCGCATCTTCGGGTTTGTCTGATTCTCCATACCCAACGATATCCGGTACAATTACTTGAAAATATTTTGCAAGAACATCAATTGAAGGGTACCAAGTAACCCCGCCAGCACCACCTCCATGCAATAAAACAACGGGGTAACCATTACCAGCCAACAAATAGGATGTTTTTATCGTATCAACAACTACTTTTCTCTGTTCTATATTTACCTTTAATTTTTCTATTATGTTTTTTCGGTATGCTTCTTTATTCATTGTTTTTGACTCGATAATCGAGATTTAAATGCTCCGACGCTTGCCTGCCCGTTCCGTTCAGGCGGGCGTCGAAATCAAACTTGTATTTCCTTTCAATGCCTCGTGTCCCGATAGCTATCAGGATTGCCCCGAGGTAGTTTACTTTATTATTTGAAAAAACCTTTAGGATGCTAGAACGCTTAAGGTAGCATATCCTCAATTCCTTGAAAAACACTCATCGGATATTCAGCAAAACGATTACAAAGATAGAGGTACCACTCTTTACCATAAACTATGTAAATTCGACAATTATAGCCTTTGTGATGATATTCCAATAAGCCTTCATTCCCAATTCCTAAAAGTCTTTCCAAAACATAATCTGTGGCACCATAAAGATCCACTAACTTGGTACTTTCCTCAAATATTTTGGTATGGTGTGAAGCTATGGCACATTTTTTATTTTTTGCAAGTAATTGTGATACATAATCTAAGTAAATTGTATCAAGAGCCACTCCTCGGTCTAAAGCTATTCCCTTTGGGGTTTGATATGCTCCCTTGACCATTCGGATGCTTCCAGGTAATTGAAGGACGTCTTTAAAATCATCTTTAGTTCTATGTAAATAAGCCTGCAGAGTTATACCAAGATTTTCATGTGTTTTTAATACTTCTTTATAGACCTCTAGAATTTTATCCGTACGATCAATCCCTTCCATACTTAGTATAACTTCTTGACCTATCGTTGCAGCCTGCTCACTAATTAGTTTTAAGTTATTTATAGCTAAATCTTTAGAAACTAACAGACCTATATGAGTTAAATCCAATGATACTGAAGAATTCAATTCCTGAATTTTAATTGCATTAATAAGGTTTATAAACTCTTTTGTAGCTGCATTGGACTCTTTTTCGTTTCTGATATTTTCACCCATAAAATCAGTAGTTACACTAATTTTCTTATGGTTCCATATTGCTATAGATTTAAGAACTTCGGGAACAGTTTCCCCTCCTATATAACGACTTGCAGCCTTTTTTACTACATTGTATAGCGGTTTGTTATTTAATATATATGCTTTAGCATCTTCATTTAGTGCCGCTTTTCTTAGACTTTCTGCACCCATTTTTAATAATTCTTTTTCCTTCATTTAATTTGCACGTATTTAAATATGGGTTGAATGTTCTGTACTTGGTTAACTTATTTTGCTACTTCACTTTCAAAAAAGTCTTTAAGGTGATGGGTGCCGTATGGATTGGCGACGTTGTCATTTGCCATGGCAGTTAAGAAAAACTCAATCGGGCCATAGGTTTTAGAGGAAGTAAAGGTTCTTAAAAACCAAATCACGCTTATTCTTACCCAATCCGGAAAATGAGAAATTTTCATGGGCTTATTCCACGCTTTTAAGGCGAGTTCCCCTATTTCATTTTGAGAGAGAACATCAGGTCCGCCAATCGATTCTTCGGTACTTTTCGCCATCAATTTATCGACACACACCTGAGCTAAATCGGCTCCGTGAATCGGGTTCAATTTTTGATTTCCATCGCCAAAAAGATAGATTCGACCACCTTTAGCCATGCTTAAAAAATCTTTCATATCAGAAAAGAAACCATTGGGACGCATAATGTAGCTTCGAACGGCAGATACTTTTAATTCATCTACAAATTTTTCCTTGGCTTCAAATATTTTTAATTGTCTTAATTTGTCGCCATTGATGGCCGAAATATATTGAAAAGCTTCTACTTGATCTTTTAAAGCTTCTTTTAATAAATTAGAATTCCCTTGATAATCGACATCCATGTAGGTGAGTCCGTCTTTTTGGCGTGTAATGCCAACCGTAGAAATTACCCAATCTATATTTTGTGTTATACCGTTAAGCGTTTGGGGTTTTGTTATTTCGCCAATAAAAACATCGTCTACGTTACCAAACAATTTTTTTTGAGCCTCCTTACGGATTAATATTCGCACCCAAAAGCCTCTCTTTTTGAGTTCTTTAACCAAAAATTGTCCTAAATATCCGGTAGCTCCAGCTACTAAAACTCGCTTTGTATTCATTTTTATTACAAAGCTAAATGATTCTCAAATTAGAATTCTTGACGATAGTCAAGAACTTGGTTTTTTAAAAACACGTGCTTTTATTCTACTTAAAGTTTCGGGAGAAACACCTAAAAAAGAAGCTATATATTGTTGTGGAACACGTAGGAAAAGATCTCCTTGGGTATTTAATAAATCGATATATCGTTCTTCCGCCGATTTTGTTACGAAAGAAGCAATTACTTTTTGAGTGGTTATCAATTCGTTCTCAGTGGCTATTCTGGCAATGACTTCCAGTTTAGGAACTGCCTCTAATAATTTTTCTGTGACCGATTTTGTGAAAATGAGTAGCTCTGTTGGTTCAATTGCTTGATAGTTTTCACTGGCAGGAACATCAAATGTATAACTCTCACCTGCACAAATAAATTGTCCTTCTGAATAAAAGAAAGCAGTTTTATCGTTCCCTTTAACATTATAATAAAGTCGTACACAACCTTTAGTTACATAGTAAATTTCATTTGCTACTTTTCCTTCAGCAAAAATTAGCTCATTTTTGAGAAATGTTTTTGTCTCGATGGCTTCTTTTAGTAGCTGTGTTTCATCTTTATTAATAGAGGTGTATATTTTTATATTCTCTAGTAATCTTTCCATATGTGTTACCAAAAATACAAAAAAATAGATGAGATAATTTCCGAAATGATCAGGAGATTTTTTACTCGATAATCGAGATTTAAATGCTCCGACGCTTGCCCGCCCGTTCCGTTCAGGCGGGCGTCGAAATCAAACTTGAATTTCCTTTCAATGCCTCGTGTCCCGATAGCTTTCTGGATTGCCCCGAGGTAGTTTACTGTTTGTAGACTATAATGTGGCTATTTAGGTTTCCTACGGTCTCATTTCAAAAAAAATAAATTTATAACTGTTTCTTCATCACAAAAAAACGAAAGTTTTCCTTACCAATCTGAAAATCATGTTCACCAATTTTTTCAAATCCACTTTTGTTATAAAAATGGATGGCTCTAGTGTTTTCTTGAAATACCGAAAGCCAGATATTTTTAAATCCCAATTGCTTTGCCTTTTTAAGTAAGTCACGTTGTAATTTAGAACCTATTCTCATAGATAAGAAATCTTTAAGTACATATATTTTTTGAAGTTGACATACCGGTTTAGACAAAATAAACTCAGATTGTGAATTTAATTTAAGTTTAGCATAGCCAACAGGAAGTCTATTGACACTTGCTAACCAAAATTGGTTATTCGGTTTTTCGATGCTTTTTTCTATCTTATCAACAGAAAAAGTAGTGTTAAGGTAATCTAGTAAATCTTGTTTATGTTTAAAATAATGGGCAAAGGTTTCAGAGAATGTTGTTCTCCCTAAAAGAGCTATGGATTTAGCATCTTTTTTATTTGCCAGTCGGATTTCTATTTTATTCATTCTAAATTTAATTCTATCGCGACCTTTAATGAGAGGTGCTATTTTTTAATTCTCGTTCCATCATTTTTTTAGGATCTTGCACTTCTTTAAATCCAAATTTTCGATACAATCCGTGAGCATCCTTTGTGGACAGTTTCCAATTTTCAACACGCTTTAAACTCGGATGATTGAGGATGTATTCCACTAATTTTTTAGAGTAGCCTTTACCTCTTTCACTTTCTATGATGAACACATCCATCAGATAAGCTATTATGGTAAAATCGGTCACTACCCGGGCATATCCGATTTGTTTATCATCCAGATATACTCCAAAATTTAAAGAGTTTGCTATGGTTCTCTGCACTTGATGAAGCGTCCGTCCTTTTGCCCAATACGTCTGGGTAATAAAATCCGTTATCAGCTGAACATCCAGTTGATTATGGTCTGTATTAATAATGAGTTCTTTCATTTTTATTTTCTGCTTTGGTAAACTGAGCCTGTATTTTTTGAAACGTTAATTTCTTTTCATCACTCTTATTAATCAAAGAAGCAATGGCAATCCCATAAACCCCTATCGATAATAAGGGTTTTATATCTGAGATCCTAATTCCACCTATAACCAGAAATGGGATGGGATTGTTATAGTTTTGCTTTTGCTTATCAATTAAGGCTTTGATTTGTTCTAAGGATAGAAAATCTTTGATCTCTGGTTTGGTTCGTGTTTTACGAAAAGTACCTAGCCCGATATAATCTGCTATACCTTTTTGTTGATGAAATGCAGCTTCTGTCTCATTATAAGCAGTAGCCCCTATAATTTTATGTTGCCCAAACTCCTTTCTTGCAATCTCGTGATCGATATCCCCATTTCCTAAATGTACTCCGTCTGCATCAATTTCTATAGCGAGGTCTAAATGATCATTAATCACCAATGTAGCATTAAACCGCTTACATATCTTTTTAGTTTCCAATGCGATATCAAGCATTTCCGACCTTTCCATATCCTTAAGCCGAAGTTGCACCAAATCAACACCGGCTTCACAGGCTTCGAGTGCCAATTGCTGATGTGTTTTATGGGGCATATTTTGAGTGATAAAATGAATTTTGGATATTCTATTCTGTGTCATAGCGTATTTGTTTAAGCAATGCCAAGTAAAGACTCACTACTTAACATATAGTGATTGAGTAATTCTTTTGATTTATAATAAGCCTGTTTCATATTTAAACCCAGTGCCAGTCCAGCTGTTATGCCCGAAGACAATATGCAACCCGTACCATGTTTATCAAAGCCAGTAAATCTTCTGGATTCTAGATGATGTACATTTTGATTCCACCACAGGTAATCAATAACAAATTCTTCATTTTCAGAAACTGATTTCTGCAGAACAGTAGTATGTCCATTAAATTCATGAAAGGAAAAATCATCATCCCAAAGTTTTGAGTATTCCTCCTTGTTTGGTGTAATTAGGTCAATAAGTTCAATGGTGCTTAATAACTGTTTTGGGTCAATTTCATTCCAAAAATTAAATCCACTAGAGCTTTTGAATATAGGATCCCATACAATTTTTAAGTCTTTGTCGTAGTCTCTTAAAAGTTTGACCAACCATTTCAAAGTGTCGGAATCTTTTAAGATTCCAATCTTTACGGCAGTTATAGTGTGAAAGGAAAAAATGACATCTATCTGATCTTTAATCTCTTTTTGTGTTGACCAACGAATACCTCGAATCTCTGATTCATTTTGGATGGTTAAGGCACTCATTACCCCAAAACCATAGACATTGAAATGCTGAAATACTTTTATATCTGCTAGAATTCCTGCGCCCGCTGAAGAGTCAAACCCAGCAATCGATAATACTTTTGGTTGCTTCATAAGTAAATGGAGGATCCTTTTTTTGTAAATTCTTCAGCCTTTTCCTTTAAACCTTCTTCAATGACTTTCGTTTCTGTAGCTGCTTTTTCATGGGCCAGTTCGCGTATCTCCTGTGTGATTTTCATCGAACAGAATTTAGGGCCACACATACTACAGAAATGAGCTATTTTCGCCCCCTCTGCAGGTAAAGTCTCATCGTGATATTCACGAGCTCTAAAGGGATCCAATGAAAGATTGAACTGATCGTCCCATCGAAACTCGAACCTTGCTTTACTCAATGCATCATCCCTATATTGGGCAGATGGAAAACCTTTTGCCAAATCTGCTGCGTGGGCTGCTATTTTGTAGGCAATCAATCCATCCTTTACATCTTTTTTATTGGGTAACCCTAAATGTTCTTTGGGGGTTACGTAACAAAGCATAGCAGTACCAAACCAGCCAATCAAGGCAGCTCCAATAGCGCTCGTAATATGATCATATCCCGGAGCAATATCCGTAGTGAGTGGACCTAGCGTGTAAAAAGGGGCTTCGTGAGTAAGTTCCAATTGCTTATCCACATTTTCTTTAATTAACTGCATAGGAACATGTCCTGGACCTTCAATCATTACCTGAACATCATATTTCCAAGCGATTTTCGTGAGTTCTCCCAAGGTTTCCAATTCAGCAAACTGTGCTTTATCATTGGCATCTGAAATACTACCTGGGCGAAGTCCATCACCTAATGAAATGGAAACATCGTATTTATTCAATATTTCGCATAGTTCAGAAAAATGGGTGTAAATAAAATTTTCTTTATGATGTGCTAAACACCATTTGGCCATGATGCTTCCACCTCGTGAAACAATACCCGTAAGCCGTGAAGCCGTGAGCGGAATATACTTTAATAGTACGCCGGCGTGCAGTGTAACATAATCTACTCCCTGTTCTGCCTGTTCAATAAGTGTATCGCGAAAAAGCTCCCAAGTTAACGCTTCCGGATTTCCATTGACTTTTTCCAACGCTTGATAAATGGGCACAGTACCCAATGGTACAGGGCAATTCCGTATAATCCATTCTCGGGTTTCATGGATGTTTTCTCCCGTGGATAAATCCATAATGGAGTCAGCTCCCCAACGACAAGCCCATACGGCTTTTTCCACTTCTTCTGCAATAGAGGAAGTCACCACCGAGTTTCCAATATTGGCGTTCACTTTAGTAAGGAAGTTACGCCCAATTACCATAGGCTCCAATTCGGGATGATTAATATTGGCAGGAATGATGGCACGACCTTTAGCTACTTCATCCCTAACAAATTCAGGAGTGATTTTTTTAGGAATATTAGCACCCCAACTGTTCCCAGAGTGCTGATGGTAATCCTCCATCATCAGGTTTTCCCGTACTGCTATGTATTCCATTTCCGGAGTAACAATACCCTGTTTTGCATAATACATTTGCGTATGTGATGGTCTTGTGGAACGTTTCGGTTTTCGAATATTTGGAAATCGTAAGGTATCCAACGTACTATCTTTTAAACGTGTATTCCCATATTCAGATGATGGTTGTGACAGCTCTATTATTTGCTTGTCTTTTGCCAACCAATCCCTAACATCAGGAAGCCCTTGCGTTAAATCAATAGTGGCTTTTGGGTCGGTATAAGGACCACTGGTATCATATAGATATACCTCTGGATTTGTGGTGTCCTTTTCTGTTCCATTTATGGTGGTTTTAGCTTGTTTAACGCCTCTAAAAGGAATCTTTAAACCATTAGTTGTGGTTGCATAATGCTTATTTGAATTCGGAAAAGGTTCTCTTGAAATATGTTGTTTATAATCGGCTGAAACCGTATTTTTTTTGTCCATTTGTTTTTTGAACAAAAGTGATTAAATAGCTGTAAAAAAGATAGTACAAGGTGGACATAGGGGTTAGAATGTCCAACTTATACTATTTAAAATAGGGCGTTTTACCGTAATTTGTGTTTAGATAAAATCAAAAATGAATGACTATATATATAATTGGTGCAGGAGCAATTGGTAAAGCATTGGCGGTTTGCTTAACACGACATGGTAAAGACGTTCAGCTTATTCGAGGAAGTGTTGATGATGGTAGTTCGTATAGCGAAAAAATAACGTTGAAACTTAAATCAGGACAAGAGTTGACAGCGGATGTAAGGTTCAATTCCTTATGCAACTTCTCTGGCTTAAGTGGTCTGGTTGTACTCACCAATAAATCTTTTGGAAATAAGGAGCTTGCCAAAAAGCTAAAGAGCAAGGCTATTAATTCACCAATAGTTATCTTGCAGAATGGTTTGGGTATAGAAAAACCCTTTATAGAGAATAATTTTCAAGAGGTCTATAGATGCGTACTTTTTGCAACAAGTCAAAATATTTCAAAAAGCGAAGTAAGCTATAAACCTGTAGCGGAATCTCCCATTGGTGTTGTCCGGCAGAATAGTACGGTTCTAGAAACAATTGTAAAGGAAATAGATACGCCCGGATTCAGGTTTGTTGCTGAAAAACAAATCGATAGAATTATTTGGAAAAAGGCGATTGCGAATTGTGTGTTCAATTCCATATGTCCCTTATTGGAAGTTGATAATGGGATTTTCCACAGAAATACAGAAGTCTTTTCTTTAGCGAGGAGAATTATTAAGGAATGTGTACTTATATCAAAGAAGAAGGGGATTGATTTAGGAGCTAAAGAAGTTGAGGATCAGGTAATTTCCATCAGTAAAATGTCCGACGGTCAGTTTATATCCACGTTGCAGGACATTCGGAATAAAAGGGAAACAGAAATAGACACCCTCAATTTTGAGGTTTTTAGGATAGCAAAGGAAATGAACTTGGAGGCACTAGTCCAGGAAACAAAGTTACTTGGGGAGTTAGTAAAAATAAAATCAGAATTAAACAGATAGATGTATCAAATATTTTCCCCACCAGAACATTTACGCCATATTATAAGATATTATTGGTTACTTGATTTAAGCATAAAAGGACGTGGAGTAACAGAATATATTTTTGCCTATCCCTATGTGAATTGGGTATTCACTCTTGGGGCTCCATATACGGTTAAAGATAATCGGTTTGACCCTCTAGTTATCAGAGATACGCGCATTTTGGGACCAAGGACTAATTTTGCAGAATATTTACACCCCGAGGGAAACCTAGCCTTTGGAGTGACCTTTCAATTTGGAAGTACCTTGCCTATTTTCAAGGAAGAAACAAGCCTATTGACCAATAAAATTATTTTACAGGATGAGATACTGCCTGCTTTTAATTGGTTGACACCTTTTTTTGAAGAAGTCCAACCAGATGTTTTTATGAATACTTTTAATAATCAAATTGAAAAACTTTCTCGTGGAAAGGATAGAAATGGGCAGGTTCTATGGAATCAATTTTTAGAACTCATCATAGGCGGAAAAAATTACGCATCATCTGCAAGTCGAATGTCAAGAATGCTCCAAATAAGCCAACGGCATCTTCAAAGAATAACGATGCAATATGCCGGATTAACTCCCAAACAGGTACAGTCAATGATTCGGTGCAGGCTGGCAATTAAGCACATTCATAAAACGGGATGTACCCCTGATTTTTTCCACTATGGTTTTTACGACCAAAATCACTTTATCAAAGAGGTTAAAAGATGGTCAGGACATACACCTGTTGCACTTTTATCCTTGCTCCCCTAACTTTATTAAGATTAGACTTTCTGTTTTAAGTTCTTAATGGTGGAAAAGCCCAGTATGTAAAGGATGGTTTTGATATGCAAACTGACAGAAAATAGAACTAATACAGGAAATATTGAATGATATACTGAAGATGTTTTTAGAAAGACAAGGAATGCAACAAAATTATTCAATAAATACTTAAAACGAATTGCCAAAGAATGTGATATCGATAAGAATTTGTCAAATCACATTGCCCGTCATAGTTTCGGAAATATAGCTGGAGATAGAATACACCCTTTAATGTTGCAAAAACTTTATCGCCACAGTGATTTAAAAACAACTCTAAATTATCAAGCGAATTTTATCCATAAAGATGCAGATGATGCGTTGGATAGCGTGATAAACTTTTAATTCTAAATAAGCTATAGTTACTTAAAACATCCTTTTAGCAATATTCCCCAATTGCTTCAACTTACTATCCAATTGTTCTGTCCATTGTTGCCCGTAACTAAGCCGCATACAATTGTGGAATTGGTCTTGTAGCGTAAACATTCTGCCTGGAGCAATACTTATTTTATGTTCCATAGCCTTTTCATAAAGTATGGCGGTATCCATTTTAGGGTCTAGTTCCACCCAGAGCATAAAACCTCCCTGCGGATTACTGACTTTCGTGTTTTCAGGAAAATAATCTGCAATGGCGCGCTTAAAGTATAAACTGTTAGTTGCCAAAGTCCTTCTCATTTTCTTTAAATGGTTTTCATACCGGCCATTTTCCAAAAAATGAGCGATTGCTTCTTGGGTGATGGTTGTTGAGGATACCGAGTGCAACAGTTTTAAATGATTGATCTGAGCAAGATATTTCCCTGGTGCAACCCACCCCACCCTGTAACCGGGAGCTAGGGTTTTGGAAACCGAACCACACCATAATACATTTCCTGTCGTATCAAAAGCTTTGCAAGGTTTCGGCCTGCTATCCCCAAAATAAACATCGCCGTATAGGTCATTTTCAATAATTGGAATATCGTGAGCTGCAAGCATAGAAACAAGTTCCTTTTTATGGGCTTCCGGCATACAACTTCCCAATGGGTTACTAAAATTACTAACAATCAAACAAACCTTTATTTTAGGGACAACCTTCTTTAATGCTTGCAAATCCATACCTGTTACGGGATGTGTGGGCATCTCCAAGACGTGTAGGCCTAAACTTTTGGCCAATTGCAGGATGCCGAAATAAATAGGACTCTCGACAGCAATAGTATCCCCTCGTTTGGTCAGTGCCATCAAACAAAAAGAAATGGCGTTCATTGACCCAGCCGTGGTAACGAAATCTTCTTCACTAAAATCACCTCCCCAAGTAAATGACCATCTGGCAATATACTTCCTTAATTTTCTGTTACCTTGAATTTCCTCATAATCGGTTCCTCCCCCACCTAAATTACGCATAGAATGGATCAAAGATTTATTAAGTTTTGCGATTGGAACCAACTGATGGTCCGGTACTCCCAGGGACAATCGTGTTATTGAAGTATCAGTAAGGGAGCGGTATACTTTTGTAATTAATTGCTCTGCTTCTTCCTGAACAGTAGAAGCAGATGGATTGCTCGTTTCAGGAGTCTTCAATTGCCGCTCGGTAAGATTGCTTACATAAAACCCTGAACGTGGAACAGACTCTATCAAACCCCATTTTTCGAGTTCCAGAAAGGCTTGTGTAGCGGTGTTCATACTCACACCATATTCCTCTTTTATGGTTCTTAAAGAAGGTAGTTTGTCCCCCGATGACAAAACCTTATTCTTTATCTGCTTTTCCAATGCCTTGGCTATTCGAACATATAATAAATCTTTTCCCATTAGTTATTAAAAATCTGTACCCTACAAATATAACAAAAATGTATCTGTACCCATTAATTATTTTTATCGAAATTTGTTGATAAATAGTTTTTTAATCAGATGACAAGCCAAAATACACATATCAAAATAGCTCAAAGTCAAGCAGAATTTGAAGGTATTCTTTCCTTACAGGAACAGAACCATATTGAGAACATTCCAATTTTAGAAAAGGAGATCAATGGATTTGTTACCCTAAAACACGATTTTGGGGTTTTGAAAAAAATGTCTTCTAAGGCACCGCAATACATCGCAATCAATGGAGACAATGTAGTTGGATATGTATTGACATTAGTTCGTTCGTTAAAATCGGAATTCCCACTGTTAAAACCAATGTTTCAAGAGTTCAAGGATATTAACTATAAATCCTTTGCATTGGAAAACTACAGCTATGTTATATCAGGTCAAGTCTGTATTGATAAAGACAGTAGG
Source organism: Arenibacter flavimaris (assembly GCF_030291335.1). Classification (NCBI taxonomy): domain Bacteria; kingdom Pseudomonadati; phylum Bacteroidota; class Flavobacteriia; order Flavobacteriales; family Flavobacteriaceae; genus Arenibacter; species Arenibacter flavimaris. The sequence goes on along the minus strand of NZ_JASWIM010000013.1, from coordinate 48,695 downwards.
GGTTTGGGACTTCTTTCTCAAATGTACCAACAAATGCAAGTTGATTTAAGTACAGTGTATAGCCTTTGTTTAACAGAGATAGCAGTAACAAACAAACGTTCTCTAAAGGCTCACGAAAAAATTGGGTTTCGTATTCTGCACACTTATTTCGATGGTATACAGGATTGGCATATCGTAGTCTGGGATTGGGAACAAAACAGGGTATAAATTTAATATCGACAACTATGGAAAAGAAACCTCTATTGGCATATATAGCTCTAGCTGTTGTTTGTATTGTTTGGGGAACAACCTACTTTGCTATGCGAATAGGAGTGGCTACATTTCCTCCGTTCCTATTTTCAGGAATCCGCCATACCATAGCGGGCATTTTAATGCTCATAGCGCTTAAACTCTCGGGCAGATTAAGCAAGCTGTCAAAATCGGATATGAAAAGGCAAGCCGTTCCAGGAGTCCTTATGGTAGCTCTGGGAAATGGCGTCATTGGATGGAGCGAGAAATACATTCCTAGTGGCTTGGCCGCACTCATTGTTTCTATTATGCCCGTTTATGTAGTAGTTCTAAACTATCTCAGCGGTGCAGACCGTCAATTTCCAAATGCAAAGATTATCATAGGATTATTACTGGGAAGCATAGGAATTGTATTGATATTCAAGGACAATATACAAGATGTAACCAACACAGATTACCTTATTGGGATGTTAGTGGCTTTTGGAGCTTGTCTCGCTTGGGCTTTTGGAGCTATTTATGCCAAACACAGACCGCCTAAAAGCAATTTAATCACCAATGCAGCGGTTCAGCTGATTTTTGGAGGTTTGGCACTATTACTTATGTGTCCGGTTTTTGATGATTTAACCCATTTAGGGATGGTGTCCAGTGAAAGCCTTTGGGCTTTATTATATCTAATCGTTTTTGGGTCTATTCTAGCGTATAGTTGCTTTGTCTATGCCCTCGAAAAACTTCCTTTGGGACTATCCTCCATTTATGCCTACTTCAATCCCTTTATTGCATTGTTATTAGGTTTTTTATTCTTGAATGAAAAAATGACAAATATTACTATACTAGCCTTAATAGCTGCTCTAGGAGGAGTTTATTTTATTAATAAAGGGTATAAAGTCCCCAAAATTAAAACGGAAATAAAAAAAGTGGAGATTACGGATAAATAAATTAAAAGCAATGGATTATACAAAATTAAATTGGCGGAATTCTGCACTTTTGATCATAGATATGCAAAAGGATTTTACCCTTTTGGATGGGGCTTCACCTATTGAAGGCACTCTGGAAGTTGTACCTCATATCTCAGAAATTGCCAATGCGTTCCGCAAACATAATCGCCCGATTATCCATATCATCAGACTTTACAAAGAAGATGGCAGTAATGTGGATCTATGCAGACGTGCTTTAATTGAAAACGGCAAAGAGATTGTCAAGCCTCATTCAGAAGGTGCTCAAATAATTCCTGCACTACTCCCTGCAAACAGTATAGAACCAAACCACAGTAAGCTCCTTTCCGGAGAGATCTTAAAAATAGCACTCTTTGATTATGTGATGTACAAACCCAGATGGGGTGCATTCTATCAAACGGAACTGGAATCTTTTCTTCATAAAAAGGAAATTGATTCATTATTGGTAGTAGGCTGCAATTTTCCAAACTGTCCCAGGACAACTATCTATCAGGCCAGTGAGCGGGATTTTAAAATTGGGATTGTCCCTACAGCCCTATCTGGACTGTATGAAAAAGGGATTAAAGAGATTCAAAATATAGGCGTGGAAATCATTAAAGGTCACCAATTGGAGAAACTGATTTGTAACATCACCTTAGTGGATTACCGTAGCGAATGGCAGCCTTACTTTGAACAATTCAACAAGGCTTGGCTCAGAAAATATTATAGTGTTGAACCCGTGGATGAATATGTACTGACCCATCCCGAAGAAGCCATATTAAATGATGGAGGCTGTATTTTGTTTGCTCAATATAATGGCAAAATTATAGGAACGGTTGCATTAAAATACATAAGTGATGGTGTAATGGAACTAACCAAAATGGCAGTAGACGAATCTTGCCAAGGACTTGGAGCGGGAAGAATGTTATGTCAGGGAGCTATTGAGAAAGCAAGGGTTTTAAAAGCAAAGATGTTGATTTTATACTCTCAGAAAAAATTAACAAAAGCATTGACCATTTACCAAAAGAACGGCTTCAAAGAAATACCATTGGAAGACGGTAAATACAAAAGAGCTGATGTAATGATGGAGCTAATCTTATAAAATACAATACTTATGAATACTATAAAAATAGAGACCACCAAAAACAAGGAAAATGGATGGGAAAGGTTCAATTTTAAATCGTTCCAGTTTGGAGAAACTCCCACAGACCATTTTTTTCTAGCTGAATTTAAAAACGGAAAATGGGTTAACCCAATAATAGAGCCCTTTCATTCCTTGACCATTAGTCCATTTGCACTATGCTTTCACTATGGACAAACGGTGTTTGAAGGGATGAAGGCTTTTAGGCAAGACGATGGAAAAGTTCACATATTTCGTCCTAAAAAACACCACAAAAGATTTAACCGTTCCTTGGAGCGAATGTGTATGCCTGAGATAGAGGAAGAATTATTCTTGAATGCACTAGAGAAACTAATCCAATTGGAACAACATTGGATTCCTAAAGAAGAAGGTGTTAGCTTATACATTCGTCCCTTCATCATTGCAACTGAGCCCCGTTTAGGGGTTAAAATTGCGGATGAATATTTGTTTTGTATTACCTGTACCCCTATGGGATTATACTACCCTAAGCCAGTTCGTGTGAAAGTAGAAACAGATTATGTTAGGGCTGCGGAAGGTGGTGCTGGCTATGCAAAGTGTGGAGGGAATTACGGGGCTGCGTTCTTTGCTACCAAAAAGGCAAATGAACAAGGTTTTGACCAAGTAATTTGGACAGATGCCAAAACCCACGAATTTATAGAAGAGTCGGGAACGATGAATCTGATGCTTTTTATGGATAACAAATTGGTCACTCCCAAGCTTAGCTCTTCTATCCTAGATGGCGTAACACGTAGTTCTATCCTTCAAATAGCAAAGGATTTAGGCATACAGGTGGAAGAAAGACCTGTGAGTTGGAAGGAACTAAAAGAACAACTGGAATCAGGAAATCGGGTTGAACTCTTTGGGGTTGGAACTGCTGCTGTAATCTCACCTATCTCCTGTGTGCAAATTCAAGAAGTTGACTACTTCCCTTATATTGAAAACGATGCTGTTATGTACCGCTTAAAAAAGGAATTGGACAACATAAGACGAGGAAGAACTACAGATAAGTACCACTGGAATCATTTTATTTAAAATCAAAATTATGTCAAAGATAAATCTAGAAAAATATCCGATTGGAAACTATGAAGAACCATCTTCCATTACCAAAGAAATGCGTTCAGATTACATCTCCATAATTGCTTCGTTCCCAGAAAAAATAATAAATGAGGTAGCATCATTAACGGATGAAAAATTGAACACCCCATATAGAGATGGTGGCTGGACAATCAAGCAAGTAGTACATCACCTTGCGGATAGCAATATGAGCTGTTTTTCACGAATCAAGTATGCCCTTACCGAAGAAAGCCCCGTAATAAAACCGTTTGAAGAAGACGTTTGGGCAACACTTTTGGACGCATATAGTTTCCCGATTGAACCCTCTTTGAAAATACTGGAGGGTGTTCACGAACGCTGGGTAGCACTATTGGACAGTTTGAATGAAAAAGATTGGAAAAGAGACTTTTTCCATCCACAGCTTCGGAAAAATTTAAAAATAGATGAAGCAATGGCAAAGTATACTTGGCATTGTAAACACCATTTAGCCCATATCACTCACACCAAACAAAAAATGGAATGGGCTTGAATAGAATGCAGGAAATAATTAGGGTAAAGGTCGGATGGCCGAGTAGTAAGGTAAGGGTAAGCAATTCCTTTTATAATAGTTTGAATTCATTTCAGATCTCCATTAACAATTATTAAATGAATGTAGTTGACCTAATTATACGTAATAAAGACCGTGTAGATTTAGATGCTGTTTTTCTCAATAAAGAAAACGGCAAAAGCATCGAACAATTAATTAAAGAACATAAATATGTAGAAGAACTTAAAAAATATGGTTTGTCTGTAAATAATAAAGTTTTGCTCAAGGGAAACTCAGGGTGTGGCAAAACGATGACAGCAAAAGCAATAGCAAATGCATTAGATAAGAATATTTTGATACTGAATTTAAGTAATGTAGTCTGCTCACGTATAGGTGAAACATCACAAAATATAAAGCAGGTTTTTAATAAAGCTTCAAGAGAGAAAGCAGTATTGTTTTTGGATGAGTTTGACCAGATAGGTAAATCAAGAGGGAGTGCCGATAAAGATGTAGGTGAAATGAGAAGGTTGGTCAATACCATTATTCAGTTGATCGATTATTATCCCACTGATGCATTACTAATATGTGCTACCAATCATCCTGAAATTATTGATTTGGCCTTATTGCGAAGATTCCAGTTAAGCATCCGATTTGAATTGCCAACAGAAAAAGTTCTGGACACATATTACAACCAATTATTAGCTCCCTTTCCCAAAAATTTGCAGATCATAGAGCGTAAATATCAAATCTCCTTTGCCGAAGCCAAAGATTACACGTATACACTTATAAAATCAAAAGTGATAGAAGCATTGGAACAAAAGGATAAAACCAAATTAGCATGAACCCTCACATTTTAAACAACCTAAACTGTATTCGGCAGAGAATAGAGAATGCCTGCATCAAGAACCACCGGAATCCTAAAGAGATAAAACTGCTTTTGGCGACTAAAACCGTTACTGCCGAACGTATTAAGATCGCCCTTCAATCAGGGCAAACCTTGATAGGGGAAAATAAGGTTCAGGAAATAAAAGAAAAGTATGGTGCCCTAAAAGGTTTTCCCCACGAAAGTCATTTCATAGGGCACTTACAAACCAACAAGATCAAAGAGTTGTTGAAATACAACGTATCCTGTATTCAATCTATAGACAATTTAAGGTTGGCGAAAAAACTGCATCAAAGGCTGGCTTTTGAAAAAAAAGAAATAGACGTATTCATCCAGGTAAACACTTCCAATGAACAAAGCAAGTTTGGCGTAGATCCAGACAATGCCATCGAATTGATAAAGGTCGTTTCAACCTATAAAAACATCCATATAAAAGGGCTGATGACAATAGGGTTGTTCAGTACCGATAAAGATAAAATCAGGCCATGTTTTCAAAAACTAAAAAACCTGCAACAAGAAATTCAAGCTTTAAAAATTCCGAATGTTGAAATGAAAGAACTTTCAATGGGGATGAGCAGTGACCTTGAAATAGCCATAGCGGAAGGAGCAACTATGGTCCGGGTCGGCACGGCCATTTTTGGGGAGCGGCTCTATCCTGACAGTTATTACTGGAACGAAACTAAAAACTAATATGATGCATATCCATTATTTGGCACACATGCTTTTTGAAAGCTCGGGCAATATTAAATAATAGGATGAACAAAAACAGTAAACCAGCCACCTTAAAAATACCTGACAAGGCTAATGCCATTCTTTGAAGTATCCCTCGCGTTATTTTCTAAATTCCCCTGGGGTACACCCAAACTGCCGTTTAAATGCCGTTATAAAATGTTGTGGATGATTATAACCTATAATATTAGCTATTTCAGAAACAGAAGTAGCTGTGGATACCAGCAATTCTTTGGCTTTATTCATTCGCTGATCCACTAGATATTCAAAAACACTCTGTCCAAATATCTCTTTAAAACCCGTTTTTAATTTGGTTTGATTTATTCCAACGGATAAAGCAAGGCTGGGTATCGTTGTATGTGTAAAATCTTTACTGATAATTTCATTTACATGGTAAATGGCATCGATATCCCTCCTGCTCAATTTCAGGGATTTATGGTTTTTATTTTGTCGGTGAAGACAGACTATTTGTGTCAATAATAATTCGGATACTTTTGACTCAAGATATACCTGTTTTAACTTTCCCGAATAATTATCCTTTCGCTGGTACATGGCCGTAATGATCTTTCGCATGATTGGATCTTTGGATATGGAGGTAAACAGTTTTTTTCCATTGAGCACTTTATCCACAATCTTATCATCAGAATAATTATCGGCATAAAATTGGGGACAAAAAGAAATTTCAAAGAATTCCCCAATTCCATCGTCTACATCCATATGAAATAAGTAATCGTCTTTGTCTTCCTTAAACAAGATGCACTCGCCCCTATTTATATTCAGGTAGCTTTTATGCTCACTAACACAAGAACCTCTGAGACAAAAGTGGGCAACTATGGTTTCTTTTTCAGGAGAAACTGAATAGGTTTTAACGCGCTTGGTCTGATAGCTTCCCCATTTTAAGTGGATTCCCTTTAAGAAAATATTCGTCAAGTCTATATTAAATCCATTATTATCAGATAAAATATCCTTTCTCTCATAAACTTCAGAAGTACTCGCATTACCTTTTTCAAACTGGTAACTAGAATTATCAATAGACATTTTGTATTTCATATTTCTTCCGTTTGCGTAATTAATGCTTCTATTCACGTATCGGGACTTTAGTCCTTAACTGGCAACTTTGCACAAAAGTAAAAATTATTTAGAATGAATACAAATAACTATAAAATGATTAATAAAATACTATTAATCACTCTACTAATACTCTCCTATATAGGGAGCGCGCAAAACAAAGAGGTCATTGAAAAAGACACTCTATCAGACAAACCACTAATACTTAGTGAAGTATTTATTATCGGGCAAAAAAATGGTTATAAAACCAATCGGGTTTCCAGCTCTTTACGTATTGATGAACCCTTGAAAAAAATACCGCAGAACATCCAAATCTTAAACACGAAACTTATCTCAGACCAGCAAATATATACGATGTCCGATGCCGTTGCTCGAAACGTGAGTGGGGCAACTAGGATTGAAGAATGGGGTGACTTATACACTTATATAACCATGAGAGGAGCAAGAGCTTCGGCTTTAAGAAACGGAATGAATACCACTTGGAAATACGGATTATTATCAGAAGATATGAGTTTTGTCGACCGTATTGAATTTGCAAAAGGACCTGCAGGATTTATGTTCTCTGGAGGTGAGCCAAGTGGCATGTATAACATTGTAACTAAACAACCTTCTGGATATAGTAAGGGTGCTGTTTCGTTAGGTATGGGTAGCTACGATCTATACAAGGCATCTATAGATCTGGATGGGGTATTCCATAAAGATCGATCACTTCTATACAGACTCAATCTTTCAACTCAAAACAGTAATTCATTTAGAGAATACGAAAACACCAAAAGATATAGCCTTGCCCCAGTAATTCAATACAACCTTAACGAAGAAACTTCATTAACGCTAGAATATATTGCACAATACGCCCAATTACCCGATTTAGGAACCAGTTATTTGTTTTCCAAAACAGGGTACGGTACAGTTTCAAAAACTCAAACACTATCCGATCCCGGTATAGAAGCTACTATTGTAAAAGACCAAAACATTACAGCTAGTCTAAACCATAGAATAAATAATGATTGGAAGATCACTACACAATTATCCTATTTTGATTATGACCAGAAAGGTTCATTTATCTGGATAAATAATATTGATAAAGAGGGTTCCTTACAAAGAATTCGATACATATGGGATGCTAAAAACGAAATGTCTTTTGGGCAGGCATATGTAAATGGTCGTTTTAAAACAGGAAAATTAGAACATAAAATACTAGGAGGTGTAGATTACAACACTAAAAGTTATGTGGCCGATTTTAATCAATATCATATAATGGACAGTATCGGGACCTATAACATAAACAACATAGCTTATCAAAAACCTTATTTTGGTGTTGGTGAATTTGACAGGAGCATCAATATCAAGGAACGAGTGGGAACTGACTTTCTTTTAGAATCTCATCTTACTTCTATTTATTTACAGGATAGGGTCTCTTTTTTAAAGGAAAAATTAAACATCACTATCGCTGGCAGGTACACCTACCTAAAAAATAATAATTATGGAGCTATTTCTGAACATAAAAAAGTAACACCTAGACTTGGACTAAACTACGCGATTACCGACAACACCAACCTTTATGCCTTGTATGACCAATCCTTTATTCCTCAAACAGGAAAACTCCGAAAAGGGGGTAAAATAAAACCTTTAACGGGGAACAATCTTGAGCTAGGGGCTAAAAAAGATTGGTCCAATAAAAAGTGGAACACTACATTATCCCTTTACAGGATTATAAAAAACGATCAAGTATCTGATGATCCTGATAATATTGGCGGAGAGAACTATGTGTTACAGTTTGGTCAGACTAAAACTCAAGGAATTGAATTTGATCTAAAAGGAGAACTCTTAACGGGCCTTAATGCCATAGCTAATTATGCTTTTACCGAATCGGTTATCACAAAATCTACCACACAATACGAAAAGGGTACTTACCTCCCTGGATATGCCAAACACAACATAAACACATGGTTAAACTATCAGTTTCCCAGCGGGATTTTTAAAAAAATTAGCGTGTCTGCAGGTACGATGTATATGATTGATAGAAAAACCTGGTGGAATGGAGATTTTAAAGGTGAAAACTTACCAGATTACTTTCGTATGGATGGTGCTATTTCCTGGAGCACTCCAAAAGTACGTATAGCCATGAATATAAATAATCTTTTAAATAAAAGCCTTTACAATGGTGCGCATCATTCCAGTGGTTGGTACTACTGGAGGCCTGAAGCCCCAAGGAATATTAGGCTCAATCTTACCTATAATTTTTAACATAACATGGAAAGAACTACAGCGTTTCAAAAAGGACTTCTGTTAGCGATACTATTAATAGCAGCAATATTATCTCCTTTAGACTTTTATATTGTCAATTTAGCTCTAACGCCTATTCAAAAAGAATTGAACACTACAGAGGGGCATTTACAAATGATTATTTCTCTATACACATGTGCTTATGCCGTTTTTCAGATAACAGGAGGTAGATTAGGTGACTTGTTTGGAAAAAAATACCTGTTTTTAATTGGTTTGATGGGTTTTGTCATTTCATCCGCTATCTGTGGATTTGCATATTCCCCTTCCGTCATTATTACAGGACGGATTATGCAAGGTATTTCGGGAGCTTTACTAGCTCCTCAGATACTATCCATCATCCATACAACCTTTAGCGATAAAGAAAAGACCAAGGTAATGGCGCTTTATAGTTTCGTATTTGGTATTGCGGCAGTTTTAGGACAATACCTGGGCGGCATATTGATTGCTCATAATATAGGAGGTTTAGGATGGCGTATTATATTCTTGATTAATATACCAATCGGGTTGATAGCATGGGTAGGAGCTATATTTTTCTTGCCAAAAAACGAAAAACAATCTAAAGAATATATTGATATATTGGGAATGGTTCTTCTTTCGTTTTCTTTAACCTTAATAGTATATCCACTTACACTTTTAGGAGAAAATGGCTTTTCATTTTCTGTAATAGCAATGTTAGTTAGCAGCATACTTTTTTCAATCTGGTTTATTAAACATGAAAAAGCACTAAAGGTAAAAGGTAAATCACCACTTATAGATATAACCTTATTTAAGTATAAAAACTTATCGTTTGGAAGTATTGTGGCGTTTCTTTACTACAATAGTGGTGTCTTTTTTTTGATATTAGCCCTTTATTTACAAGAAGGACAAAACTGGACACCACAAAATACGGGAGCTGCAATTATACCTTTCGGAATAGGTTTTCTAATTTTCTCGTTGATCTCACCTCTAGTGGTAAGAAGGATTGGTGACTATATACTAAATACAGGCATTGCACTTTACGCATTAGGTTTTGTAGTATTGATCCTTCCGATTTCAATATCCAATCCAAGCTCTTTATTGTTTACATGCGGGTTGTTTATAGCCGGTGCAGGTATGGGAACAACACTGGCTTCAATAGTTCGTATTTCTTTAAAAGGAATTCCCGCCAAATTCTCGGGTTTGGCTTCAGGAGTAATTAATTGTGCCTTACAAATAGGGTCTGCTATTGGTGTAGCAGCTATTGGGAGTATCTTTTTTTCCTTGCGGAAATCCTACAGCTATGAAACCTCCTTCCAATATTCAATACTTGTAGTGGTTGCTTTGCTTGTTGTTGCTTTTTTTGTTGCACTTCCAATTATTAAAAAGAATGAAGAATTATAAATTAACTACCATATTGCTATTCTTCGTAATATTTTCTTGTACTCAAAACATTGATAGGCCTATTCGAGAAAAATATAACAAGATTTTGGTGCTTGGTCAAAATCCATTAGATATGTTATTGGATTTAGGGGTGCAAGAAAAAATAGTAGGCGTAGCCTATATAGATAATGAAGAAATATTAAAGCAAAACATAGGTATACCCGCACTATCTAAAGGGTGGCCAAATAAAGAAAGTGTTTTATCCCTTAAACCAGATGCTATAATTGCTTTAGAATCTGCGTTTAAACATCAACGGATAGGCAATGAGAAGTTCTGGAAAAAAAGAGGGGTCAAAACCTGTATTGTAGATAATTATAATTCAGATAAAAACCTTAGTAATTACTATAAAGATTTAGATCTGGTAGGGAGAACATTAAACATCAAACACAAGTCAGACGCTATTATTACCAACCTTAAAAAAATCGAAAAAAAATATACCCAAATAAAAAATATATCAACTCAAAAAGCCTTACACCTATCTTATACAGGGATACCAGACCAATTCTATTATTATCCCCCTTCTATGTGTTTGCTTGATGAAATTGTTACTATCTGTGGCGGAGAATATATAAACCTTGGTGACCATTACTTTATCATCCCATTAGAAACAATCATAAAATTAAATCCAGACAAAATAATAGTTACCCGATTTAGAAAGCGAGAAGGTGAGAACATTATTCAGCAAATAATGAAAAATCCACATTTAAGACATTTAAAAGCAATAAAAAACAAACAGATTATTGAAGCAGACTATACCCAAGCAATTAGAGGCACTACTGATATGGAAGCCATTTATAGCTTAACATCTAATTTCCTCAAAAATTGAAAAGAACACATACTATATTAATATTAGTTACAGCACTAATACTATTTCTTACGGTATCTTTAGGGATAGGACAGATCGATATTTCATTTATACAAATATTAAACTCTGTATGGGATCAAAATAGTGATAACTTAATTACAGACGTAATTGTAAATCTACGTTTACCTAGATTACTCTTTGCCGTCTTATCGGGAGCAGGTTTAGCTTTATGCGGTTATATTATGCAGGCCGCTATTCAAAACCCCCTTGCCGACCCTTATGTATTAGGAATATCATCAGGGGCTTCTTTAGGTGCTTCGCTAGCCATCGTTCTCAACATTTCCTTAGGAAGCATTATCGGAAACAACTTTGTTATTGCGCTATTTGCTTTTCTAGGCTCTTTGGTAACTATGGTGTTAGTAATGTTCACTTCCAACTATAGAGGTAATCCCACAACGGAAAGAATAATCTTGTCAGGAGTCATCGCCAACTCATTATGTGTTGCTTTAACCAACTTGATGATGTATTTAGCCAAGGATGCTGAAAGTATAAGAAATATTACTTTTTGGACCATGGGAAGCCTTTCCAATATTTCCTGGATTCAAGTATTCTTGGTAGCCATATCTACGCTAGGAGCCATAGTTTTCTTTTTAACGCAGTACCGATCCCTGAACTTGATCAGCTTAGGGGATGAAGCAGCTGCCAGTCTAGGAGTCAATGTTAGAAAAAGAAGAAACGTATACATTCTTGCTGTTACCTTTCTTACGGGAGTAATCGTCTCACAATGTGGTATTATAGGTTTTGTGGGGCTCATAGTTCCCCATTCTGTTCGTATGGCCTGTAAAACTTCCAACAGTAATATTTTACCGATAATACTCTTAAGTGGAAGCATATTCATGCTATTTGTAGATACACTGTCCCGCAGTATTTTAAACAATCAAGAAATTCCAATAGGCATTATCACCTCGTTAATAGGAGCCCCGGTTTTTCTATTCATATTCATCAAAAGAAAATAATACGATTATGATTTATATAGATAATCTTACTGTTGAAATTGAAAAAAAAGAGATTCTCAAAAATATTTCCTTTAAAGTTTCGGCAGGACAATTTGTAGGTATCATTGGCTCTAATGGAAGTGGTAAATCAACTTTGATCAAAAGTTTATATAAAATTCTTAAACCCTCTTCAGGGAAAATCTATATCAATGAATACAATATTACTTCCTTATCCCATAAAGAACTAGCCCGCCAGGTTGCCGTGGTGGGACAGTTTAATAAAACGGATTTGGATTTTTATGTTAAGGAATTTGTTATGATGGGAAGATATCCCCATAAAAAAAAGTACGAAAGAATAAACAGTGAGGATTATGAGATTGTTGAAAATTCTTTAGGCATCATGAACATGCATGATTATCTATATAGAAAGATATCCGACTTATCAGGAGGAGAAAAACAAAGGGTTGTTATTGCCCGTGCTTTGGCACAGCAACCTAGGTGTTTGATTTTGGATGAACCAACCAATCATATGGATATCAAACATCAACTCCAGCTTTTTAAACAACTTAAAAAGCTGCCTATTACAATAATAATGAGTATTCACGATATGTCGCTTGCCTATAATCATTGCGATCATATCATAGCCTTGGAAAAAGGAGAGCTATTAAAAAAAGGGACACCGGCGGAAGTCATTAATACTCAAACAATCAAACAGTTATTTGATGTTAATATTAGCTTATTTCAAAGTGATGTCCAAAATAAGGTCGCCATACTTTTTTCAGAAATATAAATAATCCTCGAGAACGAGTTGTCGAGGTATATAAAGAAAAAAGTTTGAGCATTTGATGAAAACCTTCTGTTTTCAAACTTTCATCTGAATAAATAGAATAAAACAAGATATTTTTGAATGAAGAAGAAAATAACGGACATACTTAAATCCTATAAAATAAAAATTAGTTCGGTAGAAGATTCCGATCTTGAAGATTTTCATAATATTGAAGAAGGTATAAAAATATCCAGAAAGTATCTTCAGAAATTAAGAATCATAATTCGAGAAGAGGAATTTTCAAACAAAGAAAATGAAATATTATTCTTTAAGAAACAGAAGCCAATACTTTATGGCAATCTTAAATTTTATGTGAAATTATACAAATATCTTCTAATAAGACCTAAAGGATCAAGCAAATACAAGAAAAAAATTATAGGGGAAGAAATCAAAAAGCTTCAAAATTACTACACGGAAAATATTAATTTTATAAGATATTATCGTCAAAACTCAACAACGTTAGATGAGTTTTACTTCCTAAGAGGTAACGATAATATAGGATTGATTTCAGACACTTCCCATTTCTACACCGATGCCGAATTTAGTACCAGTCACGATAATGCAGTCGCAAAAATAATTGCCTATGATTTGTTATTGGCGTATTATCAAGATGAATTAAATAAATTAGAGCATCATAAAAATAATAATCTGGTCAAAAGAGGTTTTAAGAGTTTAGATTTTGGTTGGACAGCTAATAAGATCGATCTGATTGAGTTAATTTATGCCCTACAAGCATCTGGAGCAATCAAAGGAGGCAAAGCTGGAATCAAGGATATGGCAATGGCATGTGAACAGATCTTCGATTTGGACTTAGGGAATTATTATAGAAAATTTCTTGAGATAAGGGCTAGAAAAATTGAACCTACCAAGTTTTTGGATAGAATGAGGTCAAGTCTTTTGAAACGGATGCAGGATGCCGACGAATAGGAATAACAGCTAAATCACAACTTGGGTTAAAGTTGTGATTTAGCTTAGATCATTTTAATTGTTTAGAAATCGTGTTCCTTAAAACTTCATCATCAACTATTCTAACACAATTTAAATCATTGAAAATGAGCAACAAAAATACCCAACTTGTATATATCTTGTGAATAAAACTCAATAATCCACTTCAAATTTGTAGAACGAAAGTCAAATCAGGTCAGGGGCTATCAAATTAGTTGACAGCGGTGCGATAGCCCCTTCCATTAAAACCGTTCTATTATGCCAACAGCAATTATTACTACAGACGATCTTCGGGAATTCAAAATGGAATTGCTCGATGACATCAAAAAACTTCTCACCAAGCAAGCTTCCGGAAACACTAAGAAATACCTTAAATCTTCGGAAGTTATGGACTTGCTCCAAGTAAGTCCAGGCACATTACAAAACCTACGGATCAATGGGACACTTCCCTATACAAAGGTAGGCGGGATCATTTATTACGATGCAGCGGAAATTCAAAACGTAATGGATGCAAACCGTGTACAACACGGATTAGATTTATAGGCTATGAACTACATAAAGCTACTAAATGCGGCTTTTGAAAGGTTCTATTTTGACGACCGCCTGAATCCCACCCATATCAGCCTGTATATGGCATTGTTCCAAGAATGGAACAGCAGCCGTTTTGCCGATGAATTTTACGTGAATCGTCGCGACCTTATGCGTGTGGCAAAAATCGGTTCAAAATCTACCTACCACAGATGTGTGACCGAGTTGGATGCTTGGAACTACCTCTCCTATTTCCCCTCCAATAACCCATACAAAGGCAGTAAAATTAAGATGTCCATTATTGGGACAAGTGATGAACCGGTTACGGGACAGTACAATCCCATATTGGAACAACTTGCGGAACAGTACCATCCCATACGTGAACCAGTAGTGTACCAACACCGTCCCATTAATGGACAAGCATTGGTATCTACTATAAACAATACCAAACAAGTAAACAATACTAAACAGCCAAAGGGCAGGCAGGCTGTTCTTATTTTTTTCAATAAAAAAGGGTTTGATGCTGATGAAGGAAAAAAATTCTTCAACCATTACGAAGCCAACGATTGGAAAACGAGTGACGGAAAAGCGATTCGGGATTGGCAAGCCTTGGCCATCAACTGGATGGATAGAACCGAATTGTTTGACCAGGAAAACAAACCAAACAAAAAAGAAGCGTCCCAAATAAAGGACAACCTGCGAACTACTAAAACCAAGGATTATGGACAACCCCTCTAAAATAATCGAAGGTGGCGTGGAATACTCGCTGGGCAAGTTTGACGGGAAATGTGTGCTTTACGATTTCCCGAAAATCCTGACCTACCTGAATGCAAAAGGCAAGCTGCTTTTTGGGCAGAAATTTAAAATTTACGATGAGGACAAGGATATTTTACTGAAACTCTGTTCCTACTTCATCAAGGACAAGGAAAACTGCCAAAAATTTGAGATCGATATTGAAAAAGGCATTTTACTTTCTGGGCCCGTAGGGTGCGGTAAGACCAGTTTGATGAAATTGTTACGCCACATCGTTCCCTTGCAACGTCCATATGAGATGATCCCTTGCAGGAATGTCACTTTTAGCTTTAATCATCTTGGTTTTAAAACCATTGAAGAATATGGCAACACCAAATTTTTCTGTTTTGATGATTTGGGCATTGAACCCCCTGGACGGTTTTATGGTAAAGATCTGAACGTAATGGGTGAAGTGTTGTTATCCCGCTATGAACTTTACCAGCAGACCAAGCATAAAATTAAAACTCACGCCACCACCAATCTAAATGCGGAGGAATTAGAAGAACGCTACGGAAACCGTGTTCGTAGTCGGATGCGTGAGCTTTTTAATTTGATTGCTTTTGATGAGCGATCTGGGGATAAGAGGAAGTAGGTTAAATTCTTAAAGATTTATAAAATCGCTTAATAATATGCACAAACCTTTGATTTAGTACTAAACCAGCTATTGCTTATACACATCTTTGTTAGCTGCAGGTTTTAATTCACTTTTACTAAAACTATTCTGTCATATTCAAAACTATCAATTCTATAATCGGCAATGTCAAAGTGTGATTTCTTATTTCCTTTTGTAAAAGATGCAACTGTCATTCCCGCTTTCTTTGCTGCCAACATTCCTGAATATGAATCTTCAATCACCAAACAATCTTTAGGATCCACGCCTAACTTCTTGGCTGTTGTATAATAAATTGCTGGATCTGGCTTTCCTCTTTCTTCAAATTCTGCCGAAGAAACAGTATCGAATAAATGAGCTACATCTAACCTTTTCAAAACTTGAGGAGTAATTGCAAATGGAGAATTTGTTGCCAATCCAATTTTATAATTTTTAGATTTTAATCTTTCAATAAAAATTTTCACTCTATCTATTAAACACTCTTCTGATTCAATTAGTTCAACCACTCTTGACACAACCATCTGCTCCACTTCTCTTAAGCCTATATTGCTCCAAGAAAACTTTTTATACCAAAATTGAGTTACCTCGGAGGTTGTCATTGATTGGGTTTCTTTGGAATATTCTTCGATTACTTTTGCCCCTAAAGAAGAAAAAACTTCCTTTTCGGCCTGTTTCCATATCAATTCCGTATCGATTATCACCCCGTCCATATCAAAAATTACCGCCTTCTTATCTTTTATAAACATTTTTGTTATTTTTTCAAAATACTTAAGTATTCCATCCAAGGCCCAACTTCTTTGGAATACTGTTTTGCCATTACTCGTGATATTTGTGCTATATGGCCTAAATCGTGCACTGTCCAGGTAGCCAACAATTGTTGAAGTGTCACTTCACCAAACTCTGGATGGATTCCGACACGACTTAAATTTTTTTCTTGGTTATTTAGGGAAGTTAATTTTTCAATGTTCTTCTTTCTCAAATCTTTGAATTCTTGAATCATAGCTTCAATTGGTTTGTTTTGGTCTTCCTTTAATTGTGCAAATCTATCAAATGGTTGAAACAGCTTGTTATCAGAATCACTTAAAATTATTTTGATACGTGTCATCCAATCTGATTTTTCACCAAAAATCAAATGCCCAAGAATATCATACGGACTCCAAGTGCCTTCCCCTTCATTATTATTTATCCAACCTTTTGAAAGGCTTGACAAGTATGATTCTATGACAAATGGCGTTGTTTTTAAGATTTCAATTGATTGATCTAGTTTAAATTCCATCATTCCTTTTTTATTTCACGTTACTATTTCCTAGGTAACTGTTCTAAATCCTTATTACAGCCAATGACTATTTTATTTTAAGGGTAAAACCCAAAAGGGTTTATTCTTTAGTGTTAGTTCCATTTTTTCATTTTATAAGCGGCATCCCAAAACTGGTATTCCATACGTGATGCCGTAATAAAGGCTTCAGTCATCTTTTCTCTTATAGCGGGTGTGCTGCTTTGGGCTGCTTTATCGCATAAGTTTATTGCATTTTTTACGGCTTCAGTAAAATCTTCACCTCCATAAGTTGCAATCCACTTCTCAAAAGGATTATTGGAAGATTGGT
Organism: Arenibacter flavimaris; assembly: GCF_030291335.1. NCBI lineage: Bacteria > Pseudomonadati > Bacteroidota > Flavobacteriia > Flavobacteriales > Flavobacteriaceae > Arenibacter > Arenibacter flavimaris. The sequence continues at coordinate 31,346 of NZ_JASWIM010000013.1, read as the reverse complement.
GATTGGCAATTATATATTCTCCTACGTTTTTATATATCCAAAAACAAGGTAACGTTGCGGCCATAGCAACCTCATAAGGTTCGAATGCTGCTGTACTTCTCAAAAAGTGTGTATAGTGATGGCAGACTGGCTGAATGATCCCTTTATCCGACACCCCAAAATCCTTAAAATAAGATTCGTGCAAAGCGTTTTCCACCACAAGGGCATTTTCTGCAAATCGTATATAGGCTAAGGTATCGTCAATATGATAAGCTTTGGCTCCAATCAAGGCAAGGGCTCTTCCAAAATGCTCTAGATATAAAGAATCCTGTAACATATAAAACTGAAATTTATTCATTGCAAGACTGCCATTTGATAGTTCTTCGATAAAAGGCATATTGAGAATAGATTTATATATTCCGTCAATAGATTTCCAAGTTTTTTCAGACCATTTCATTTTTAATAAGTTTTTGAGGGTTAAAAAAGTGATTTAAGGGGCCATTTCCCTCTCCTGTTTTTGTATCTGCACCGTATTTAATAGCATTATATACATATTGCTGTCCAAGCTCCACCGCTTCGTACATACTTTTTCCCATTGCTAGAAATGAGGCTATGGCGGAAGATAGCGTACAACCAGAACCGTGGGTGTTATTGGTTTCAATTTTATTGAATTCAAAAGAATGATAGGTATTTGATTCGTCTAACAGCAGCGAAGTAATGATCTCTGTTTTCTGATGGCCTCCTTTCAACAAGATATTTTTACACCTTAATTCTTTTATATGCTCGCCCACCAACTGCATATCTTTTAAAGTCTCTACTTTAGTTTTTGAAAGAATAGCCGCTTCGTCCATATTGGGCGTGATGATATCTGCAATGGGCAATAGCTTTTCAATAATAGTGTTAATTGTTTCTTCTTCAATAAGCCGATGTCCGCTGGTGGCTACCATTACAGGGTCAAATACGATAGGGATATGCTTATAGTCCTGCAATTTTTGTACAATGACATCTACAAGTTCCGGGGTGTGTACCATGCCTATTTTTATGGTATCAGGAACAATATCTTCCAGTATGGTTTCGAGCTGTTCGGCTACGGCTTTTATAGGAATGGAAAATATATTTTTTACACCTTGGGTATTTTGTACCGGTAATGCTGTCAATACGGATGTCGCATAACAGCCCAAGGCTGAAATAGTTTTGATATCTGCTTGGATTCCTGCACCACCACTACCGTCAAAACCTGCAATAGTCAATACAGATGGGTATTTATATGTCTTCATTTTAAGATTTCATTTTTTAATTCATAAGCTGCTTTTTGGGGATCGGGTGCACTACAAATAGCAGAAACTACGGCGACACAGTCTGCACCTGCATTCATTATCGATTTTATATTATTCAGGTGAATATTACCTATTGCGACCAATGGTTTATCGGTAAGATCTCTTATTGTTCTAATGCCGTCAAGTCCCCATTCGGTAACGGTATCGATTTTAGTAGGAGTTCTAAAAACGGGACTGATACCTAGGTAATCAGAAACGGCTACTTGTGGATTGTCCAATTGTTCACTATACTCTACGGAATAGCCTATATATTTGGTTTTACGCCATTGGTTTCTTATCTCGGCAGGAGTAACATCCCTGTTCCCAACGTGTATACCTGTCGCATCAACTTTCTTTGCTACTTCAAGATTGTCATTGATGATAAGGGAAATTTGATATTTATCGGTTATTTCTTTTAGTTGGGATGCCTTACGGGCATACGTATCCATTGCATCATTCTTTTCCCTTAATTGGATAATATCTACTCCGCCCAAAATAGCCTGCTCTGCTACATAAAGAAAATTTTGCCCTTTACAGTCTGCTTGGGAGATGACCAGATAGAGTTTATAAGGGAATGTCGATTCGTTTTTCATTCCATTGACACTTTAAGGTGTTCGTCAAATTCAGTTTCCTCTATGTTGTAAAGTTTGTCCAATATATTCATTTGCAGACTGCCCGGGCCTGAAGATTGTCTTTCGGAAAGTTCTCCCGCTATCCCAAGTAAAGCCATTGCAGCGGTAGTGGCTTCCGTTTTATCTTCAACTATAGCTACAAAAGCAGCTATCAATGCTGATGCCGAACAACCTAAACCTGTTACTTTGGTCATCAGAGGATGACCGCTCTTTATGGATACCGTTCGTTTCTTGTTATCTAAAATGACATCCGTTTCGCCTGAAACACAAACAACAGAGCAATATTGTTCCACTAGCTCACGTGCAGCCTGAATAGCATCATTACTTGAATCTGTGCTATCTACCCCTTTAGTTGTAGAGCTTTGCGATCCTGACAGGGCCAAAATCTCAGATGCATTCCCCCTTATTACTGTGGGACGGTACTGCAATAGTTTTTTGAGGATTTCATTTCTATAAGGTGTGGCTCCTGCACCAACGGGGTCAAGTACCCAGGGTTTGTTTAGCCAATGGGCAGTTTCCGCTGCCATCAACATAGCCTCAGACCAATATTCGTCCAATGTGCCAATATTGATCACTACTGCACTAGCAATACCTATCATATCCTTAATTTCTGCTTTAGCGTGTGCCATTACAGGAGAAGCACCTACAGCCAGCAATGCATTGGCCGTGTTGTTCATTACCACATAGTTGGTAATATTGTGTATTAAAGGGGATTGATTTTTTACCGATCGGATATGTTTCCAAAGTGTTCTTTCCATTTTGATCTATTTATATTGAGATAAAAAATAGCTTTAGGAAAAAACTGAAAACAAAGAAAGAAACAACTCTTATAAAAGACGTCTTTTTTTGCTTTTCCCTACGTCGGTGTAAGCCGTATCAGGTTCAAAGGGACTCTCTCAATTCTTTTCAGAATACCCCTAAAGCGAAAACAAAGATACAAATTATTGTAATAGATAATTTTTGAATATTGAAAGTTTAATTATGCCACTATATTATCAAGGTCAAAGAAAATTGCAAGATCTATCGCATTTATATCGACAAGGTAATTTTACTTTGCGGTCCCATAGGCTGCGGAAAGACCAGTCTGATGAAATTGTTGCGCTACATTGTGCCACTATAACGCCCCTACGAGATAATACCCTGTAGGAATGTGACTTTTAGTTTTAATCACCTTAGCTTTAAAACCACTGAAGAGTATGGGAACACAAAATTTTTCTGTTTTGATGATTTGGGTATTGAACCCCCTGGACGGTTTTGTGGGAAGGATCTGAACGTAATGGGTGAAGTGATGTTATCCCGCTATGAACTTTACCAGAAAACTAGGCATAAAATTAAAACTCACACCACCACCAACCTGAATGCCGAAGAACTGGAGGAGCGCTACGGTAACCGTGTTCGTAGCAGAATACGGAAATTATTTAATCTAATTGCTTTTGACAAAAAAGCAGGGGATAAGAGGAAATAAAAAAATTAAAATATTTTATTAAAAAGAGATTGACTATGATTCATTTTACATAAACTTACTGGTTAAGTAAGAGCTAATTTTTTTTTATCGTTTTGATGTTGTGTTTCATTTATTTGCTCATTTTAATTATTCTGATATGATTTTGAAAAACTGTTCTTTATTCAAGTATTGAAAATACCTTGCGGTTGCCTTAAAATTCTTGTCCATAAAAACCAAAGCGGGCAGGGAAAAAGGTTTGTTCTTTTGAAGTGCCATTAGCAAAGGAATCTGATGTACGGGATTTCTGCGGTTTTTACGCTCATTCACAAAAACTTGATTACCAAACGTAATGGTATCGGTAGTTTCAACATTCATTTTTACGGCGAAATAGTCTTTGTTGAGCTTGTTTATAATTTCAGATTCGTTAAATACTTCCTTTTGCATTCTTAAGCAAGGTGCACACCAATCCGCATAAAATTCTATGAAAACCTTTTTTGGTTTTACTTTTAATGAATCCTCCAACTGTTCAAATGTAAGCCAATGAACCGCTCCTTCATTTTGCGAAAGAGCGGTTTGGCTAACACTTAAAAAAAACAATACAATAAAATATTTCAAAACTTATAGCGAATTTATTTTTAGACCAACAAATATGCTTCGTGGTGCGCCTGGACCATATACATAATTACTATCCCGATTTTTACCAATATCAAAATCATCTTGGTAACTATTGGTTACATTTTTAACACCACCGTATAATTCCAATCCCGTACTTACTCTTGGCATGTCAAACGTATATCCCACACGCAAACTTAATTCTGTAAAGTTAGGGGTTACATCGTATTCATCAACAAGTTGTCCCGTATTCTCGCCACCAAAATGGGCAATGTCCATTTTTCCCGTGTAAACCAAATTGGCACTTGCGCTCAATTTTTTGGTGGGTGTGTAAGTGAACGTTGCATAGCCATAATCATTGGGTGTTCTCAAGAATTCTCTTTTTGCTGGAAGCCCTTCAATATTTTCCATAGGGTCGTCAAATAAACTAGACTGTAATGAAAATCCTGCTTCAATTTGAAAAACATAATCAAAGTTTGCCCGCGCTTCTATAGTTAATCCCTTTACGGTAGCACCGCTCCCGTTTCTTTTTTCAAAACGTTCCCCAAATTCATCCTCGCCCAATGGAAATTGAAAAAATGCATCATTAAGATGGGTGTAAAAACCTTCCAATGTAAAACCAGCGATAAAATGTTCGGTTGCCTTATCATAATTTACGGAAGCTGTGAAACTGTTAGAGCGTTCTTCCACAAGGTCGTCTGCGAGCGATATCCTTGAAACTCCACCTCCTGCAAAGGCAATATGTAAATCTGTATCAAAAGCTTGCGGTGCCCTAAAACCAGTTCCCCAACCTAACCGGAATTGAGTAGTTTCCTTTAACTTATATAGCAAAGAAGCCCTTGGACTAACAATAGCGTTATCTACCAAATTGTGTTTGTCCACTCGAAAACCAGACAGGAAGTTAAGATTCTCGGTAATGTCCCAATCATTTTGAACGAATACGCCCAAATTTTTGGTGGTCTGGTCTATTAAATAATTGTAGGATGTAATCTCATCAAAAACATCATCATATACATATTCAGTGCCACCCGTAAAAACGGTACTTCCTCCTAAAAACTCATCAAACCTATGATTGTACTGTGTTCCTCCTTGATGGGTAACTACATCGGAAATACCATATGGTGGGTCTGCGAAAAAATCTTGTTGTTCATCCGTATCATCAGGTATAATACCTGTATAATGGTCACGGTCGGTACGTTGCCCACCATAGTAAAAAATAAGCGAACTCTTATCCTCATTAAAATTGATTTGATAATCCAAGCTACCAAAAATAACGTGATGGTCTCTCTCTTCAGATTGTTGTGCGAGGTAGGCTGGCTTATCTACAATTTCCCCACCATAACGGTACTCGTAGAGACTACTAAAACTGACTTCCAGTTTTGAATTGTCAGTAGGCAAATAAAAAGCATTCATCCCAAACGAATTGTCCTTTAATTCGGGCAATTCGGAATAATTATCTCCATTGGTATCATAGGCAGTACGTTTTCTATTGCTTACAAAAAAATTAGCACCTGCGTTGTGATTTTTACTTACTACCGTGGCATTTCCATTAACGACACTTTGCTCTGCATCTCCATCAATACTCTCATAGGTGTAATTGACGCTGTATCCGTTTTGTTTTGGGACTTTTGTAATGACGTTTACCGTTCCACCGATTGCGCTCGAACCATATAATGCGGAAACTCCGCCACGTACCACTTCGATACGTTCAATCATATTGGTAGGAATCTGCTGAAGACCATATAAACCTGTTAACGGGCTGAAAATTGGTCTGCCATTAATAAGGATTTGCGAGTAACCGCCTTGAAGGCCGTTCATTCTTAATTGGGTGTAATTACAAGTTTGGCAATCTGTTTCGACACGTAGTCCAGGTTGAAACCGTAGGCCTTCAGCAAGGTCTGTAGCTACTACCTGTTGTAGGGTTTCACTATCAATTAAGTTTACAATGACAGGCGAATCTGTTCTACGCTTGGCAGTACGTGTCCCAGTAATCACAACCTCGTCCAAATTTTCGTTGCCCTCATCAAGATTGAAATTTACAGTTATTTCTGTACCTTCTACAAGTTCAAGAATTTTGGTTTGAGATTTATATCCTTGTGATTGTGCTACCAACGTTATTTTTCCTGTTGGTAGTTCTAACCTATAATTTCCATCAGCATCTGTACTTGTGCCTTTCGTACCATTTTTAACATAGACATCTGCAAAAGGAACAGGGTTTCCTTTAGAGGTTACAGTACCCGATATTGTGGTCTGTTGGTTTTGGGCCATTGCGGTAGTTATGGCTAAAAGGGATAGTAAGGTAAATATATGTTTCATTTGTTCTAAATTTTGTTCTATTAATAGTTGATTTAAAGCTTAGTTTTATATAAAAATGGGGGCTTACTCAATAAATTTGAGGTGCTCTTCAATATCTTCACGTATATTAGCAATGTTTTTTGATTGTAACCCATTTCGTTTTGCATAATCTGCGTAGTTGAGCATTGCCCTTTTCAGTTCGCTCTGGATTTCGTCTAGATTTACTATGTTACTCTCAACCAGCGTCAACAAGAAATAAATGACCCTTTTTAGCATTTTGCTGCCCTTTTTCTTCATTTGCATTTCTTCATAGGTAAAAGCGATATTGTTGCAGGAAATGGTAAAAAGTTGCACAAATGGAATGTTCAATCGAGTGGCTTCTTTTTTATAGTTGTTCAAAACCTTGGCACGGTCAAGTGCATCCCGATATCCATTTAAAGATTGTTCATAATCGCCTTTTCTGAACAAGGTGTTAGAAGCTTCGGTCTTCGCTTTCCAGTCGTTTGCAATATGTTTTAAACGGGTTTCACACATCGCCTATTTATTTAGGTTTGTGTTGGCAAAATCCCAGTTCACCATATCCCAAAAATTCTCTACAAATTTAGGGCGGGCATTACGATAGTCTATGTAGTAGGCATGTTCCCAAACATCTAGGGTAAGAATTGGTTTTTTGAATTCGGTAAGCGGTGTATGTGCATCTTTCATTGGGATGAGTTCCAATTTACCCGCTTCATTTTGTGCCAACCACGCCCATCCAGCACCAAACAGTTTGGTAGCCATTGTAGAAAATTGTTCCTTGAATTTTTCAAAACTCTGGAAGTCGCGTTCAATAAGTTCCATCACGCTTCCATTGGGACTGCCACCGCCATTTGGAGAAAGACAATGCCAGAAAAAACTGTGGTTCCAATGTTGTGCAGCATTGTTAAACAGTCCTGCGTCTTGCTTTTTATGCCCTTCTAAAATGAGTTCTCTTACCGATTTATCCTCAAGTTCGGTATCTTGAACAAGTTCGTTTAAATTTTTAACGTAAGCAGCGTGGTGTTTACCGTGATGATAGTCAAATGTTTCTTCGGTAATAAGGGGTGCCAAGGCATTCTTGTCATACGGTAGTTCTGGTAATTCCTTTGAAATGTTCATAAACACATTATTTTTTAGATTTTCAAAAATATAATTAGAATTGCAAAAATAATAAGTTAGAGTCACCTAACAAAATTATTCGAGATTTATTTATATTTTTGAAGAAAAATATTTTATGGCATCTGATATTAAAGAAAATTATATAAAGGCTTTGTTCTATCTACATCAAAAAAACGAAGATATCTCGCTATCTGATCTAGGGGAAGAACTACAAGTAAGTAAGCCTACTGCAAACGATATGATAAAAAAGTTACAAATGGAAGGTATTGTAATTTCAAAAAAATATAAGCCTATAAGAATAACCGAAAAAGGCAAGCAATGCGCTGCTGAAATTATAAGGAAGCACCGATTGTCTGAAATGTTTTTGTTGCAGATAATGAATTTTGGCTGGGAAGAGGTTCACGAAATTGCTGAAGAGTTGGAACACATTAAAACCGACAAGTTTTTTGATCGAATGGATGAACTGATGGGATTTCCAACAACAGACCCGCACGGATCTCCCATACCTGATAGAAATGGAAATTTTACAAGGCCAAATTATAAACGGCTTTCGCAAATACCTGCGAAATCGACTGTAATTGTTAAGGCTTTGCGAGATAGCTCAACAGATTTTTTACTGTTTTTAAACAACAAGGCAATTCAGCTCAACACTAAAATTACTATTACCCATATTGAAAGTTTTGATGGAAGTTTTACGGTTTCGTATGATACTCATAAAGATGTTGTGTTAGGTAAATCCATTTGTGACCGGATTTTGGTTGAAGGGGTTTGATTTTTTTTTCGACAAATCTGAAATCCAATAAAAAATTCAAACCCAAGCTACAGCTAATCTCAATGCTGAATAAATGGAGGGATGTTACGGAAGTCGCATTCGTAGCATTATGCGAAATTTTTTTCTATTCCCTTCTCTTTCAAATCTTTAGCAGTAGCTTTCTCGATCCCATGTTGACCGACATCTTTACAAAATTTTTATAACTTAATCATTAACTTTGAACAAAAAATGTGGGATTACTGAAGACTAGAAAATACAGCAATAAAAATCAGTACATAATAAGTGTTCTGCTTATTGTGTTGACTTCTATTCTATGTTTTTTCTCCGTTGACATTATTGGATACAGAGCTGTTGCGCTTATTTTACTTTTATTTGTTTCTGTAAATGCTATTCTGTTTGATATTTTTCCAGTACTGCTATCGGCATTATTAAGTGCATTGATTTGGAATTTCTTTTTTATCCCACCAACATTCACTTTACATATTGGCACAGCAGAAGATGGATTGATGTTTTTAATGTATTTCGTTATTGCTTCTATAAATGCAGTTTTAACCTACAAAATCCGAAAAGTAGAACGAAAGGAAAGAGAACAGGAAGAAAAAGAAAAAGCTATCAAATTATACAACACCTTACTTAACTCACTTTCTCACGAATTGAGAACACCTATTTCTACAATAATAGGTTCCATTGACACTATCAAAGACAACCAAACCAAGCTTTCTGACAAAAATCGCAATGAACTTTATTCTGAAATTGAAATTGCCAGTTTTCGATTAAACCGACAAGTTGAAAACCTTTTGAGTATGAGCAGGCTTGAAGCTGGTTTTATTCAACCTAAAGTTGATTGGTGCGATTTGAACGAGCTTGTTTTTTCTGCCATAAAAGACAATGAAAAAGATGCACAACATCACAAAATTGTATTTACCCCAAAAGAGAATATACCGTTAGTGAAAATTGATAACGGTCTTACGGAACAAATTCTTTTTAATCTCATACATAATGCTCTTCAACACACACCTACAAATACAATCATTACAATTCAACTCGATCACAATCTAACGCATTGTTTTATTGAAGTATTTGACAATGGTAAAGGATTTCCAAAAAATGAGATTGAATATGTTTTTGATAAGTTCTATCGTTTAAATGACACTGCCACAGGTGGAACTGGTTTAGGTCTTTCAATAGTAAAAGGATTTACCGAAGCTATGAATGGAAAAGTATTAATGGATAATTTAAAGGAAGGTGGTGCCAGATTTTTAATTAAAATTCCGTGTGAATTTTCTAAAAACACAAATTTGGAAAATGAATAAGGCAGAAATATTAATAATAGATGATGAACCGCAAATCAGAAAATTACTTCATATAAACTTGGAGAGCAATGATTATAAAGTTGTTCAAGCAAGTACGGGAAAAGAAGGATTAATTTTATCGGCCAGTCATCCACCAGATTTGATTCTACTCGATATTGGATTACCTGATAAAAGCGGTCACGAAATTTTACAGGAACTACGCGAATGGTATAACAAACCTATTATCATCCTTTCGGTTCAGGACAATGAAACCGATATTATTTCAGCATTAGACAACGGAGCAACCGACTATTTGACCAAGCCTTTCCGCACAGGCGAACTGTTGGCAAGAATTCGTTCAGCAATTAGAAGAAGCCAAAATACCGAGAACGACTCAATCATTACTTGTGGTGATATTGAGATTGATTTGGTAGCCCGAATTGTACAGCGAAATAATGAAGCTATAAAACTCACATCTACGGAGTATAATTTATTAGCTTTATTTGCCAAAAATGAAGGTAAAGTCCTTACTCATCAATATCTTTTGAAAGAAATTTGGGGTTACAGCTATCAAACCGAAACCCAATATTTACGAGTGTTTGTTGGCACGCTGCGTAAAAAGATTGAAGAAAACCCCAACAATCCGCAACACATTGTCACAGAAAGCGGTGTTGGTTATCGCTTTCAATAGTCTTTATAAAATCTTTATACGGACATATCAATCCTTAATTTTTTACTTATCCCTTTCATCTGACCTTTGTATTATTAAAAAGAATGCAAAGAAATGAAATGGGATTTTTTTTATGATGAAGGTGAAGGGAAACCCTACGAGTCTATTCACGATTGGTATAAGGAAATTAAGCACTTGATTACACCCACAATTGTAACGGTGGTTTTAGGAACTGCTGTGTATCTCTATTTCCGATTTTTCCATTTCTAAAGTTTATATGCGATGAACAGGGAATTATCAATTTCGAAAAAAATGGCTGATATGATTGTTCAAGTTTGCTTTGATGTAGTTGAATTTTCAAGGCTTTACGAACAAGACCATCCTAAAAGTGCAAAACAACTTTTTCAATGTAATGAAGAAGTAAAAAAGGGTTTGAAATGGTTTATAAATGCTCAAAACCAAGTAGAATTTCAAAATAATGTATCTGATTATCTGAACGAAGTAACATTAGCAAAACAACTTTATCAAGATATCCAAATTCCCATTGAAAGCATGGATAAAATAATTGTTCAGCTTTCTAATCTTCAAACGCATTTAACCAAACTCAAACAAGAAGCTTCAACCAATCAATCATTATAACCAACAATTTCAATAAAAATCTATGTACAAAACTTTTATAAAACAGGTAGCCAGTCTGCAAATAATTTTAGGCTTCGTAATGCTTGTGCCAGCCATATTTGCAATCATTTACCAAGAATGGTATTCCTTAACAGGCTTCCTAATTGCAGGAACATTTACTGCATTAATAGGATATTTGATTTATAGACTTTTTAAAAAAACTGAAGAACCTCAAGAAAAGCACTCGCTGGCCATAGCAGCCATTGGTTGGCTAATGATAATGATATTTGGTGCAATTCCCTATTTTGTCATTGCCCATATTACGCCATTAGAAGTGATGCAACAGTTTGTGCCCGTTGGAATGGATTATACTTCAAGTTTATTAAACTTTAGGAATCCATTGCATTGTATTTTTGAAAGCACGAGTGCCTTTACTACCACAGGCTTAACTATGGCATATAATGAGCCTTCAGTAGGTAAGTCTATTTTGTTTTATCGTTCTTTCTCACAATGGGTTGGAGGTGCAGGATTTATAGTAATGGCAATTGCAGTTTTTAGGCACTTACCAGGCCAAGGAGTAATTCAACTTTACAGTTCAGAAGCTAGCGGTACCAAATTGAGGACTAATGTAATAGAAACAGCAAGGGCAATTTGGAAAGTGTATTTTATAGTAACCTTTGCTATGTTCGTTTATATCGCAATTGGCACCTATTTTATATTACCAAACTATCCGTTATCTGAAAATATTTTTGATGCCATCAACCACGCAATGACAGGACAATCTACAGGTGGATTTAGTACACTAGATGACAGTATTGCAGGGTATCAATCTGCCAAAATGGATATATTATTTTTGCTTCCAATGCTTATAGGCGGTTTTTCTATTCCATTCTTTTATAGACTCATATTTCAAGGAAAAATTAGCGAATTATGGAATGATATCCAAACTCGATCAATGATTATTGTATCTATAATTGGTGGTGTGGTTTTATCCTTATTCCTAATGAACTCTGAATTAGTTTCAAATCCATTCAGAGAAGGAATATTCCAATTTGTGAGTGCACTTTCAACCACAGGATGGCAAACTTCTAATATTGGTGGATGGGACGACCTATCTGTATTGTTTACCGTGGCTTTTGCAATGATTGTTGGAGGGTCTGCGGGTGGAACAGTTGGTGGTATTAAAATCATTAGGGCATTGTTACTACAAAAAGGATTAAAATGGCATATTAATAAATTGTTTTTATCCAAAAATTCCATAAAGTCGGTACGCTTTAATAATAAGTTAATGCTTCCAGAAGAAATGAATTCGGAATTATCAAGAGCAGGAGTTTTCACTCTTATTTACATCTTGTTGCTTTTTGTATCTACCTTATTCGGGGTGTATTTTATGTCGGGCGATTTTACATTGGCAGATGCCATCTTTGAGTCGGCATCAGCACAGGGCACTGTGGGATTAAGTTCGGGTATAACAGACCCAAGTATGAATCCAATTCTAGAAGGTGTTTATATCATACAGATGTGGGCGGGAAGAATAGAAATCATACCCATTCTGATTTTATTAAGAGTACTATTTTATGGTACGCAACCAAAAATTGTTTAACATTTAAAACTAAAAAATTAGTATTATGCACATCATTATTATTGGTTCAGGAAGAACTGGAAAACACGTTATCGAAGCAGCAGTAAAAGACAATCACGATGTATTCGTGATAGATAAAAACAGGGAAACAGCCGATTGGGTTGCTTCTCATTTTGACTGTGTGGTCATCCACGCAGACGCCACCAGTATTGAAGCCCTAAAGGAAGCAAATGCAGAAAAAGCAGATGCCATTATAGTAACCACTAATGATGATGCTGTGAATTCTTTGGTCATATTGTTGGCCAAACAATTAGGTGTTAGTCGTTTGGTATGCTCTGTTAACAATGAAGAGCATTTATCCGTTTTTGAACAACTAGGCACGGATACGGTAGAAAGTCCTTACCGACTGAATGGCAGGTATTTATACAGGGCAATTCAAGGCCCCAATGTAAAAGAGTTTTTAGACCTAGGAGATGGTTATGAATTGTTGGAGATGCAGGTAGAAAAAGATTCTAAAATTGCCGACAAGTTAATCAAGGAGTTAAACAAACAAAGAATTTTACCATCTGATTCACGCATCATTTTAATTAAAAGGAACGAACAAATAATTGTTCCTGAAGGCGGAACTAAAATAGAAATATTGGATAATGTCGTAGTTCTATCGCAAAGAAAAAAGGTAACAGAAATATCGAATCTTTTTGGGAAGCAAAATTAATACGACAGAAGATGGAGCAGATGTGGAAGTTTAATATACTCATCGCACTAATTTTTTCAAGTTCAAGCATATCTGCACAAGTGGATAGCACTTGGCAACAAAAACCGCAATTAAATATTTCAGGTTTTGCAGATGTTTTCTATGTTTATGATTTTAACCAGCCACAGGGCACGGAAAGGCAAGCTTTTTTGTTCAACCATAACCGACATAACGAGTTTAATTTGAATTTAGGTCTTGTAAAATTAGATGTAGAACATTCAAAATACCGAGCCAATTTTGCACTACAAACAGGTACTTATGCCAATGACAATTATGCAGCAGAACCAGGCCTTTTGAAAAACATCTTTGAAGCGAATATTGGTATTTCACTGAACAAGAAAAATAACCTTTGGCTAGATGCAGGGGTTTTGCCATCCCATATTGGTTTTGAAAGTGCCATTTCTATGGATAATATGACTTTGACACGTTCTTTGTTGGCCGAAAACTCACCTTATTTTTTAACAGGAGCAAAACTGACTTTCAACCCAAATGACAAATGGGAAATAGCAGGATTTATTGTTAATGGTTGGCAACGCATTCAAAGATTGGAAGGCAATTCATTACCCTCTTTTGGTACACAAGTGAATTACAGCCCAACTGAAAAAGTTACTTTAAATTGGAGCACATTTGTCGGAATTGACCACCCTGACACAACAAGAAGAATGCGATATTTCAATAATGTTTACGGTCAATTTCAAATAACCGAAAAGTTTGGTTTAATCGCAGGTTTTGACATTGGAACACAACAGAGAACAAAAAACAGTTCCGTTTATGACTTTTGGTTGAGTCCAGTCATTATTGGACAATACACCATTAATAACAATTGGAAAACCGCAATCAGAGCAGAATATTATCAAGATGAGACAGGGATAATTATTCCAACAGGAACAATGAATGGTTTCCAAACCACAGAACTTTCCTTAAATATCGACTATTCACCAAATCAAAGCATCATTTGCCGAATTGAAGGACGTTGGCTAAACAGTAAAGGACAAAGTTTTTGAAACCAAAAGCAATATGACAACCGACAACTTTACTATCGGAACTTCAATAGCAATCAAATTTGCTAAAACCTTAAACAGATAGTCCCCTTAATGCCATACACATTTGTAATTCACTTCAGCCGACACATGATCCAAAAATTACAAAAGAGTATTTCTTTGCCAACACAGACAAATAGATAGATAGACAAAAAAGTATAAGCACCCTTTTGCAAACATTTTATTTTGATAAGTGTGCGAGAATCTATTGCTTTATACAGAAAATCGAAACTTTTAAGGACATTCAATAAAATGCAATTACTCTTATTTTTTAACAATAGACTTAAAAACAATAAAAACTTCCTTGAAGAAAAAGAAGGTTATTTTCCTCAAACTCTTTATAATCTCAACAAGTATTTCTTTCATAATTAAATATTTAAATAGTTATACAATCCTATTAAAATGGCCAAAGCCATTGCTCTTATATTGTTAGGCTTTAAAAAGTAATCCGCTTCATCCGTATTCGTAACAAAGCCCACTTCAATAAGTATTGAAGACCGGTATGGGATATTTTCACGCAATACTTGCAAATTTGCAAATTGAACACCTCGTTTCTTAAAGCCTAATTTTAGGGTGCTTTCTTCCAAAATGGATAATCCCATTCCAATTGATTCTTTTAAATTTTCTTCATTACTATTGGTACGGTGCACGTAAACATCAATTCCTTTTGAGGAAGAATGTGAGGAATTGCAATGTAACGGCACAAATAAATCTGCAGTTAAGCTTTCTGCCAATCGGCTTCTGTCCAATAAAGAAATCAAAGTGTCCCTATATCTGGTTGAGTACATATAAAACGTGTCATTCAAGAGGGTTTTATTTAGCCTTATAATCTCTTTGGCAATACTTAACACTATATCCTTTTCTTGAATACTATTTGTGCCAATTGCACCAGTATCTTTTCCACCGTGGCCAACATCGATCACGATTCTTTTTTGAGCGTCAATTTCCTGTCCAAAAATAATGCACATTTTCAAAAGCAAAATCACAAAACTGACGTTTTTGAGCACTTTTTTCATTCTCAAGTTTTGGGTTATCAACAACCTATCTTCAAAAATTCATAGAATTTGATGCCAAACAATACCAACGGAATTCAAACAAAACCAAATAATATTTTATTCATAATTATTTGATTATCAATTATTTATAATCAAATATATGTAAATTTCGAATAACGAAAACACAACAAAATTTTAAACTTTTCCGTTATGAAAAAATCAATCTATTTAGCCACTTTTCTTTCGTTGGTTTCCACTTCCCTATTTGCACAAATCGGAGGAATCGAAGATTCCGTTAACGATGTTTCGGATACCATACGAACCATCTTTCCCATTATTCTAGGGGTCATCTTCCTCATCGGTTTCCTTTTTAACGCAGGACATTTTTTTGGTGAGAATGCCGACCTGAAAAAAGGGATTACCCGTGTCCTAGTCTTTGTGCTTATTGCGGGAGCTGTGGTTGGAATATTTACTTACCTAATCTCTATTGTAGTATAGGCCTTTAAAATTAGCAACAGCACTCATGAAACGATTCGAGGTCTATAAAAATATCTGGAAACAGGCGGTCATTTTTGGGCTGCCCATATCCCTCTTTGCGATACTAATGATCTGCATCGTGGCTTCGCTATTGGTCATTATCTTCTCATTCAGATTTGCTATAATCATAGGCATACTGGTATTCAACACTGTTCTATATATCGCCTTGACACGAATAACCAACAACCCGCAACTTTTTCAAATGACAAAGGCATTCCCTAAAATCATTAGTAACAAAAGAAATTCCGGATTCGAATATGGACAAGATTAACCTATCAGCATATAAACCCATTGCGGATATTCAGGGCAATATCATTTTTGCCAACAACGGCAATGTGGTCTTGTGCTATAAAGGCAATTTGCCCGAAATCTATTCCTTATCCGAAAAGGACTTTGAGGATATGCACGGCGCGTGGTTTCAGGCATTAAAATCCTTGCCGATCGGTACTGTAGTCCATAAACAGGATGTCTACCTGAAGAAATCCTATTCAGCCGAACAACTTCCGAATACAACCTTTTTAGAGAAAGCAACCCACAAGCATTTCAAAGGACGTGAACATATGGAGCACAGCTGTTACCTGTTCTTCATATTCACCAAAAACAAGGCGCTCAACAATCCAAAATATGTCAACCCGTTCCGAAAGATTTCAAAAGGAATCGTTAAGGAAATGGATGACAGTATTAAAAGTTTTATCGGTTCGGTAAGCGATTCGGTTTCCTTTATTAATAATAGTTGCAAAGTAAAACTGACACCACTGAACCCAGAAATAATAAAGAGCATCAGTGATGCTTATTTCAATGGCTTTAACGAAGGATTTGATACCGATATACTTCTTGAAAAGAAGAACGTCACTATTGGCGAAAATTATTTTGATGCCCTGGCCATCAATAGCGAACTGTGCTTTGGCGAAAGTGTACAGAGTAGCAAGACCAATGAGAAATTCACATCTGACGATTTTGTATTTCATCAAGGGTTTATTGATGGTCTAGGGCTTACGCTAAACGAAAATCACATTGTCAACCAGATTCTCTATTTGGATGACAAACAGAAGTGGCGCAAGCTATTGGACAAGAAAATTGAGGAACTGAACAAGAGTTCCAATTTTGGTTCGCAGAATAAAGTGGTACTCGGAAAAATCCAGCATATCCTAGACCAGATCAATGCCGATGACAACGCCCGGATCATCCGTGGGCATTTGAATATTATCTATTGGTCGAATGATGCTAAAGAACTGGATAAAATCACCTCAAAGATAAAGACCGAGTTTAAGGAACTGGATATCATCCCTTACTATCCAAGGGGTGAGGAACGCAAGAATTATATACTGAACAGTTACTGTTGTTTTTCCTCCAATTTCTCGAACAACGACTTATATGTTACCGATTTAAAACACGCCCTCTGCCTGTTCATCAACAATACCAATTACAAGTCTGATGTTACCGGAATCATCTTCAATGACCGGGAACATAACATTCCAGTGCTTAAGGATGTATGGGATGAACGCAAAAAACGCATCAAGGCGCGGAACTTTGCCATTTTTGCACCAACAGGTGAGGGAAAATCCTTTTTGGCCAATAATATTTTGCGTCAATATTTTGAAAGTGGTGTCCGTCTGGTCATCATCGATTTGGGTGGCTCGTACACCAAATTCGCAAAGCTCTACCCTGAAAAGTACACCGTACTTCGTTACGAGAGTGGAAAGAATTTGGGTATTAACCCATTTTACATCAGCAACATCGATGACCTTACTCCTGAACGGCTGGAAGATTTATCGGTTTTCCTATTTGAACTGTTTGCTTCTGATTTAAAAGTGACCAAGGCACAATCGGTTTCGGTCAAAAAGATATTGCGCCATTACTACGACAGTACTTCTGAAAACCATTCTTTGGATGACTTTTATCATTTTATAGAAAGGAATCAAGAAAATCTTCTTGACACCCTAAAAATCCATCCCGACTACTTCAATGTTACAAGCTTCTTGCACGTAATGTCTGAATACGTCGGTGATGGTCTATATAGTTTTCTATTTGAGGTTAGTGAAGACCAAACCTATAAAATCGAGGACAAGCGATTGATTGTTTTTGAACTGGATGAAGTCAAGGACAATAAGGAAATCCTGTCCGTAATGCTCAAGTTGATTAAATCGGCTATCCAACGGACCATTTGGAAAAACCGGGCTGAAAAAGGTATCATCCTGTTCGACGAGTTTGCCAAACAACTGAAGTTCGAAAACGTACTGGAAAGTGTGGAATTCTACTATCAGGCGATACGTAAGCAAAATGGTGCGATTGGCATTATACTTCAGTCCATTAATCAGCTTCCCAACAATTCCACCTCGGCAAGCATCCTTGAAAACACACAGGTTATTTATAGCCTGAACAATGAAAAGGGCTATGCCGAACTGGTCAAACGCCTCAATCTGTCCAGTCACGACCTGAACCAATTAAAATCCATCAAAAACAACCTTACAGGACCTCGCAAGTACACGGAGATGTTCATCAAAATCGGAAAGGAAAGCAACATTTTCAGGCTCGAAGTTCCCAAAGAAGTGTATGCAGCATATCTAACCGATGGACAGGAAAACGAAGCCATAATGGCCATTTATGAAAAGACCCAAGATATGGAGAAGGCTATCATTGAATTCACAACTAAACCATAATAGTATGAAACCGAAGGTTCACGAATACCAAAACAAATATTTAGCAATGAGTAAATCGAAAATCTTAATTATCGCAACAGCATTCATTTTTTTATTGCCTGCACGTGCTGCGTGCCAGGGAATGCCCACTTATGACAACACCAATTTTATCAGCTTGGTAAAGCAATTGGTGGAATCAGGAAAACAGACCGCCCAACTTATCAAGTCCGTAAAATTCCTGAAGGATGCCAAGGAAAGCATTGAGAAAGTCTCCAATGTAGTCCGACAGCTTAGAGCCGTGGAAGAAATTGGAAGAAACAACCAACGCCTTATTGAGGTAATGCAAAATGACTTGCAGGATATTTTGAACTCGCCCTATATCAAACCCGATGAAGTGGCCAGGGTGTCCGAATCGTTTAGCACCATTGTCCAGAATTCGCTGGACACAATGGACTTCATTGACGAGATCCTGTCAAGCGACTACCTTAAAATGAGCGATGCCGAACGTGCAGAAATATTAAAACAAAAGGAAACCGAGTCCAAGGAGATGGTCTCGGATATCACGATCAGGACCAAACGCTATCGGGATATTATTTCTTTCCGAAAAATGCAGGATAAAATCAATAACCGCGAAACCGAATACTAAAAATGACCGCAACCATCATTTTAGGGATAGGGCTTGAATACGTAGACACCGTATTCCAGACCATTCAAAACAGCGACTTCTCGCAATATACCATTGTAGGGATGAAAACGCTTGCTGTCCTGTTTTTTCTGGTCAATATCCTTAAAAAATATAATGAAGGTGTTGCGGATAAGGACGGGTATACTTGGGGATTGAGTCCTGGAGAATTGGCCAAGAATTTTGCGGTCGTTCTCCTGGTCATTTTTTCAACACAGGTCTTGGGCTTTTTTGATGCTATTCTAGTGGCCATCGAAGGGCAATATCGTGGGACTGCCCCTGCCTTGTTGCCCTTACAGATGCAGGATATTCCCATTGAAGAAGACGTGAATCTGATAGATGCAGCAAAAAACGCAATGACCTTGCTATATGAAGCTTTGGTGACCCCACTTTTTGGGTTTAAGATATTTGCTTTTATCGTTAGCATCATCCTTTGGATTCTTGATCTGTTTATTTATCCCTTGTTCTTGGCGGAACGCTTTTTCCTTTTGGGGATAATGCAGGCATTTTTCCCTTTGGTAATCAGTTTGGCGGTTTTCGAAAAGTTCCGCTCCTTGGCCTATACCTTTTTCAAGCTGTATGCTGCGGTGTATATGCTCGTACCGGCATTCTTTCTGGTCAATGTTTTTGTCAACGCTCTCTACACGGAAATCAACACCAACTTTTGGACGAACCTTTTTGGTACGGATGTCGGTCAAGGCTTCTTTGCCCCCGTGGTGCAACTGGGTTCTGTGGGTTTCATCGTTTTTCTGAAATTCAAGCTCTATAGGCGTGCCACCTCTTTCACCTTACGACTTTTCACCAACTAATTAAATTCCTATGCAAACACCCTATAAAAACATCTATGCCATTTTAAAATTAAACAGGTTCATTGTTTTGGCGGTTATTATATGTGCCACGCTCTCGGGCATATTTTCTGTTTTAATGGCTTTTAATATGCACAAGAAAGCTTTGAACAGTGCCTTTGCCATCAACACCGACGGAAGTATTATTCCTTTAAAATTGGTTACCCAAAAGGAAAATTTCAAAGTAGAGGCTTTATCACATTTGGAACTCTTCCATACCTATTTCTATAATATCGATGCAAGTAATTATGAAAAGAATCTAAAAAAAGCACTTTGGTTGGGCAATAGCTCCGTCGATAATCTCTATCGCCAAAAAAAAGCGGATGGGGTGTATAATCGCCTTCTGCAATATTCCCTGGTACAAAAGGTATTGCGCATCAATTCCCAAATTGAGGAAAAGAATGGTACTTATAGTTTCAGAACGGTTACCCTATTTGAAATTAATCGAGGGTCGGTAATAGACACCTATGAATTGGTTTCCACCGGAAACCTGATTACGGTTGACCGAAACTTCCCCAACAATCCGCACGGATTGTTGATTACAGATTACTTCGAGAACACGCTAAAAAAAATATCCAATGAAAGTAGAAAAAAATAAAATAGTATTTGCTGCCGTACTTGCCGTACTGTTCATTTTCCTGATATCCTATTCTATTTTAATAATGGGCGATGATGAAAGTGAAAACGGGAACCTTGAACAGACCTTGATACCTGAATTAGAACAGAACCAAAAGGAATATGATTCAAAACTGGATGCCATCAATGATTTGAAAGAAGTGCGAGAAACCAACGCACCGAGTATCTATGATGAAAAGATGATCGATTCGCTAGGCTATTACAATCCGGATTTGCCCGAAATGGAAAAAGAGCGCATTGTAGACAGCATTTACGCTGCAGGAAAGATTCGATATTCAGATACGTACTATGAACATATAGGCGAAAAAAGAACCGCTCCAAAGAAAGTTCGGGAAATTGATTCCACGGAACTGAAAATGGAACAAAAGATTGCCGCCAAGGAGCTGGGTCTGGAACATCAACTGTTCTTTGCAGCTGCTCCGAAAAAAAATGAGATGTCGATTTTGGGCAGCACGGACAAAATCATTTATGCCGTTGTTGATGGAAACCAAGTGGTCAAGGCCAATTCCCGCTTGCGGATGCGCCTGGTCCGGGATGCACTCATTAATAATAAAAAGGTATCAAAAAATACGCCTGTTTATGGGTTTATCAGTTTTCAGCCCAATCGTGCTTTGATTGAAATTGAAAATATCCAACACCATCCTACCAGTTTAAAAGCTTTTGACCTCCAAGATGGCAGTGAGGGAATCTATGTGGAAAACAATTTTCGTGCAGATGCCACCAATGAAGTTTTGGATGATATTATAGGGGACATCAATATCCCAAGTGTACCGCAGGTAGGCGGCATCACCAAAGTACTAAAGCGCAATAACCGAAAGGTAAAGGTGACCGTACTCAATAATTACCAACTGATATTAAAGACTAAACTATAAGCCCATAGTGGCATTTAAAAGCGTACTCTTATGAAAAATTATCTATTTATATCCGCCTTTCTCCTTGTTTCCACTTTTATTAAAGCACAAAATTATAACCTGCTAGATACCATTTATGCCAATGACCAAAAGAACGTTGCACTGTTTTTTCCCGAACCCATACGCCAAGGAATCACCGGTTCGAGTAATTTTGTTTTTACCTATAACAGGGATAACGAACAGTATCTGGGGCTTTTACAGGCCAAACCTGGAAAGGAAAGCAATCTGTTGGTCGTCAATAGGGATGGTTCGGTCTTCTCCTATATTATAAAATATAAGGAGGGCTTATCAAAGCTGAATTATTTTATCCCGCTGTCAAGTCGCATTGGAAATGAAAGACCGATAGCGAACGATTCGATAAAAGTTGCCGATTCTGAAGCCAGTACTGCAAACAAACATCAGTATTATAAAAGATTCTGCGCTTATCTTCTGGACAGAAAACAACGTATGGGTCGACTTAAAAAGCGTAAAGAAGGCATCGCTTTGAGAGTTGAAAATATTGTTTTTGACAAAGACGAGCTCTATTTTGTAATCCAGATCAAGAACAATTCTAGCTTGGATTATGATTTGAATTTCCTGAACCTCTCCATTGAAACGAGACAGAAAGGCAAAAAGAAATCGTTACAGAAAGTGTATCAAGAGCCACTGTTTCAGTATAATGTGCCTTCCAGAATTGCTAAAAACGAAACCGTGAGATTGGTGTATGTTTTGCCTAAATTTTCATTGTCCAATGAGCGTAGGGCTGTCTTGGAACTAAACGAGAGGGGTGGAGAACGGAATTTAAAATTGAAAGTGTCGCATAAATATATCAATAACCCAAATTAATGTTATTATGACTAGAATTGTTATTTGTTCACTCGTACTTTTATTCATTTCCTGTTCAGAAAACAAGAATATGTCGCCTTCTGAAACTGCCAAAGTTGTTGCTAAAACCTTTTTCTCGAAAGATGGATAAATCAGCTCTAAAGAAGCATACCACATCTGAGGGATATACCAGTTTGATTACGGTTCAAAATATGTTGCCAGATTCCGATAAAGAAATCGAGGTAGAAATCTTAGATGAAGCCATTGATGGTGAAATTGCCAGGATAAAATACAAAACGACCTATGAGGGAAAAACGGGTGTCTTTAAATTGGTTAAAGAGAATGACCATTGGAAAGTGACTAATAAAGGATCGAGGGAAAAAGGGTCTTTTTAATTAGCTAAAATACTTTTTTGGATAAAGTTCTTCGTAAACCTTTTTAATAGCGTTTTTGAAAACTTGAATCCTTTCATCCTGTAAGCCATTCAATTCATCAATAATCTCTACATAATGAGTTTTAACTAACTTTATTTTCCGACTTGTTAAAGCGTACAGAAACTCTATTATTGCCTCGCCCTGGTACTCGTCTATGTGTTTTATGAATGTTTTAATCAACATCAACATATCTTCAGAATGCTTTGGGCTATAAGAGTAGTCTAGTTCTTCTTTTTTAGCAGCCCTTAATATTGAAGCTTGAATAATCCCATCATTAAAACGATTGAATACTAATGGGTCTAAAATGTTTTTCACAAAGCTAGTTTGGTATAATCCATTTTCTGTATCATTCCTCATATTGTTTAGAACGCACGCAATGGTAAAATAAACGTCAGATTGACTCACATTTTCATAGTAATTATTATTATTGAAAAAAGCTGAATTTTTTCTGATTTCTAAAGGTTTATTGTTTATGTCAGAATAAAAAATGGACTCGATGCCACCTCTGACTTTGGTATTAGCAAACTCTTCAATAATTTGTATTCTATCTTCAATAAATTTAGAAGAAACATCTAATTCTTGCTGTATGGACTGAAGGTGCTCTATTTCATTTTCCCAAGGTGTATCAGAACTTAAATTATCACATTGAATTGCTTCTACTTCAATAAAGGAACTATTCTCTCTTCCATAAAGTCCGTATTTTACGTTTGTCTTCAGTTCCTTAGATTGTAGTTCATTTCCAACCCTATTTACACCTATGAAATATATTAATCTTAATCCCTCGTAGTTTCTGAAAAATCTACTAAGATAAAGTAGGTTTTTACCATTAGATATACACGAGCCGACTAACAAAATTGAACCTATTCCATCTTTATCAATAGTAGTTTCAACTAAATCTCTTTGATTGTAAATCTCAATCTTTTCTTTCGTTAAACTTAAGGTTTGCTTGCATATATATTCAGATAGTTTTTTAGAACCATTGTCATTGAGATGAACAATATATTTTATCGATGCAGGCACATATTGATTAATGTAAGAATCTAATTTTGCTTTATGACTTTTAAAATGTTTTTTTTCAATATTATCTATAACATTCTCATAGTCGATATACAGGTTATACTTTTTTCTAGATGCTGACTCCTCGCTGTAAGATACTTTCAACGACGTACTGCCAACGTCTTTGTTGAATTTGAACGTTTCAACAAAATCTTTCAGTGCTTTTGTTATATATTTCGATGCAGAAATGTTTTTTGCATTGATTACAGGCTCATCTAGACTAAATGAATCTCCTCGAATAATAATAGGTGTTGAATTATCGTCACAATAAATGCATTGCTCATTTCGCCGGGATTGATAATATAACTCGATACCATAATTTTTGCTCTTATTATACTCCAAATTACATAAGACACGTTCCTGAGCTAATGTTGAATCCTTATCGATTGGCAAATAGAATAGTGTACAGACTTCTTTCGAATGAATCTCAGGGTGTGTACTTTTTAAATAAGTTACTAGACCACCAGAGGTCGAAGCAGAGATGATGAATATTGCATTGTCATAAAATACAGACTTCTGATTATAAAGACCATTATAGGATTTAAAAGACTCAATGTTAATCTCTCTATTGCCAAAAAACCTTTTAGCAAATATGCTCATTGAATAAGCAACTACATTTATTGATAGCGTATCACAATAGATATTTTCAAATTTAATATCCTTAAACAAGTGCAACGTATTTATTGCAATATAATCAATCTCGCATTTGTTGACTAATACGTTTGCCGTTCTCAAAAATTTTGTGGAATGCTTTCCGGACGGAAACTCGAAATGATGTGATATTCCGTTACTCTCAATAAGACCTCCATTATCTACAAATATCTTGACCAAACCCTGTTTAAGAATTTCATCTTTATTTTTTCTTAGAAAAACTTTACTGGTAAAATCAAACGAATTGCCATCATACAAAGCGTAAAATATGTTCTTTCGTAACGATGTTTCCTCAACCTTTGGAATAGTCAAAAATATTGTTTCTATATTATCGGCTATTTGTTTTTTTAGCTCGGACGTATCTTGACAATGAATGAATAGTAATGCTGAAGTTTGATGATGAAATCTGAAATACTCAGTCAATTCATTATTAAGTTTTTTAATATTGAAACTGCTATCTGGATTAAATATTACGGTAACATTTTTGTATTTTTTGTCATCAATTTTTGAATTGTATATATAATATTTTCCCATCTGAATTAATTGTTAAATGGATATAAAATACTGATATACGAACCCTGTACTTTCCTTGAATCTGTAGTGCCTTGATTTTGACTATCCCAATGGTTAAGAATAAGACCATCTAGATTATTTTTATCAATTGGCTTATATTCATCTTTTAATAAATTTCGGTAAAGACAGTATTTATCGGTTGTAATTTTTAAAAAGCCTTTACCATCAAGTATATTTAATATTCTATCAAGACCTTTTCCTTTTTTAGTCTTCATATTTGTAGTTGAAGATGTTTGATTCTTAATAAGACACTTTTTAATAATATCTATATCACTATGCTTATTATCCTTTCCAAATTTATCAACGAATCCAATTCCTGAATCGAAAACCAAAATTTCTAAATAATAAATCTGATTTGATTTGTTGGCTGATTTTTCAAGCAGTATCGGATTTCTGAAAAATTCTTCCAATGGTGTGTTTTTGAATTCGTCTATGACGTTTTCATTTTTCCCAATATGATATCTCAGGTAAGCACCTCTTATACTTGGACTAACAGTTACATTATTAGTGTCGGTTCTTCCCCATTCGTAGGTGTTTTTTACAAGTTCATATATTATTGCCCCAATATCATTTATAATTGGTTGAATTTCTTGTAAATTTTTTTTATTGAATGTTAGAACATAATCACTTAGAACTTTACTTATTTTATTAGTGATTTTTTCCTCATCATCGTTGAAACCGTTTGTATTTTCAAGGAGCTTTATAAGTCCTTTCTCTTTAGGTAGATGGTCGGTATTTACTAAAAGATATTTATTCCCTTTAATATTTGAAAAAGAGTTCATATTTAAATAAAACTCATTCTGCTTTTGTCTTAAAACTTGTTTAATATTCTTATCATTTTTATCGACAAATGACGCAATATTCCAAAGTAACGCTAGAACCGGATAACTGTATTCTTGGTCAAAGAATTTATCTAATTCGTCTTCTTCAAGATTAATTTTGACAATAGAAATTCTACTATAACTATTCAGATTTATTACTAATTTAAGAATATCCGAAAGCAGACCAAATCTATATTTTTGTAGATAAGATGGTAAAACAAGAGTAGTTTCAACAGAGCCTTGCTCTTCTATTTTTCTATATAGAAGGTCTATTTTTGCAGGTGTAGCGATTGTCGATATTTTAAACTCTGTCATTCGTAATTTTAATTTCACCAATATATGCAAAATATTTTCCATAGGATGATGAATTGGTTTTAGATTTTTATCAGTTCAACCCTGATGGAATTTAGTTTTTGTCTAAATATTTCATAACCTCTTTTTTAAAACTACGTGCAAGCAATCTCGATAGCCAATCGATTATGTCGGTAATTGTTTTTTTGTGCTGAGGAATTTTCGTTTTTTCAAGCTTAGTTTTCCACATTTCTAGGGAATCTATAATTTTACTAAAAACAACTAAACTACTTGCTTCTGTAGATACGCCTGGTACTATGCTAGTAAAATGTAGTCCCCAATAAATATAGAT
Organism: Arenibacter flavimaris; assembly: GCF_030291335.1. Lineage (NCBI taxonomy): Bacteria > Pseudomonadati > Bacteroidota > Flavobacteriia > Flavobacteriales > Flavobacteriaceae > Arenibacter > Arenibacter flavimaris. The sequence continues at coordinate 4,976 of NZ_JASWIM010000013.1, read as the reverse complement.
ATTTTCGTCTCTTGTATTTTTTGAAATTTCTAGAGCGTTATGTAAAGATGATAATATCGTATTGTCAAAAATATTGTTATAAAAAACTTCAGCCGATTTTGTTGCTACGGTATTATCAATGTCCCAGAGCGTCCCAATATATCCTCTTGCCCCGACACCTAAAAACGAATCTGCAACATCAGACCAAGACCAACAGGTATTATTAAATATTACTGGCGAATGCATAGCAGCCAAATAGTGGAACATTGCTTGATAAATAGAATCTACACATTTTATATGGCAGGAACCCGGAACGTTAACTACTCTTGAACTCTCCTGCTTTTTGGTCTCGCCTAATGATTGAAACATTTCTGAAAAAACATAATTAGGAAAAGAAGTATCTGTAAACTCCTTGTTACCCCAAGTAAGTCCATCGAATTTACGAGGTAATCGCTTCGTCGCAACAGAATGTGAATCTTTTATAGGGTTCAACCCAAAACTGAAAATTTCATCATATTCCACAATATGTTCATCGCCACCACTATCGATAAATTTTTCAATAATTCTGGTTCCTTCAACTTCGCCACCGTGACTGCACAAATGCAAGAGACTAAAAGGGTAATGCTGAATATGGTTATCTAGATTAAAATAAGTGGCTTCTTTATCTACGAGTGGTTTTACAAGTAAATTGTTTTTCGATAGCTTCTCTACAACAAATTCGGTTTCTTCGTTATCAAAAGCTTTAGGGGAAAAAACAACTGCTGAATAGGTTTCAGAATAAGACTCATAATAGATGCTATTAAAAATGAAAAAGTCTGGATTAATGCGCAAGTGGACGTGGGAAATCGGCACAACATTTTTTAAAATTAAAGAGTATGGGACTCCATCGGTAAAGAAGGTGGCAAATTCCCTCTTATTAAATTCAATATGCTCGATATATGGAAAGATAACTGCACTGAGATTATTAAAACCGTTTGGCTCATTGTTCTTCCACTTCTCGATTAAATCTTTAATCTCGTAATTATTTAATCCTTCCGTATCAATTAACTCAACATCTGCACCAATAGAATGTGCGTACAAAATTCCAAAAACGCTAGATACTTTATTGTTTCGCTCTATTACAACTAAGCCTGGGAAATCTTCAAATGATTTAGATACATTTTCCGCATTGTTATCTATAGATAGATATAGGTTTTTCTTAAGAGCATAGTTTAGCTGTTCAATTAGTGAGGTTTCCTTACAGGGTAAATAACCTTCCTTTGCCACGATACCATTTAATAAAGTATCCACATCGTTTATATTGTCTATATAAATAGTGTTGTAATCATCCAGGAATGTCAAAAAGCTTAACTGCTTATCCGTAAGACCAGCTACAATAAGATATTCACATCCTCCCAGACGCCGAATAGTATTTCCGACTTTAATATTAAATTTTCTTGCCCTTGACCTGCTAAGTTGGTGTTCATCGCGAATTTCTTTATCTGGCTCATTCTCAAAATCCTCTGACGATACAAAAGGAAATTCAAATGTTGGTATATAACCTTCAGATTGGTCAATGTAGCTAAAAATTAGAGCAGCTAACGTTGCTTCATCTCTATTAATGATACAGAAAAATTTTGCAGCTATTTTTGGCGGATAAGATTTCATTTAAATGAAATCAATATCGTCAATTTATTAACATTTGAGAAATTTTAAACAAACAAATTTCTCGCTTCTTTATAAATCCGCTCAAAATTAGCTTCCAAATCAACCTGAGAAAACTGCTTTGATTCCTTCGGTAACTCTTTTTGAATATCAGCCAATTTAAACTGCACTTTTTTGTCCGTTCCATCTGCATAGGTAATAAACTCCCCCTGTTTCAACCGAAAGAAAACATCCGCCCTAATTTTTGGGATTTCCTTTTCTCCTGTGGTAATCCGTGTATCAAAATCGAGATTATGTCCACGACTTATGCTTTTGGTCGGGTCTTTTATAATCTCAAAAAATCGCTCATAATATTTGGCGGTGTCCGGGTCATTGACCTTTCCAAAAAACTGGTAGGAAAGATTGCTCAATATCGCCTTGCTAGCCTTATCGCCGTACATCATATCGTTTTGGATCTTATCCTGCATCACATAGACCGTAGAAATATTATAGCTACGAAGTGTCGCCGGTATACGATGCATATTCAATAAGCGTATGGTAGGCGCTTCTTCCATAAGTAAAAAAGACGGTCTCTGACCGCGTACACTCATTTGTTTGGTAATGGTATGGACAATGGTAGCAATCACCGGTGAATACGAAGTCTCAAATTTTGGATTGTTTACGATTGAAATTACCGCAGGATTTTCTTCACTATTGATATTGAGTGGGACTTCATCTGCGGACAAGGCCATAAAAATTCGTTGTGTACTGATGCGTTTTAATGCATTGGCCAGGGTACTTTTTACCCCGGCAGTTTGCCGTTCCGAATCCTTACCACTTATAAAGGCATCTGCCATAGCCCTTGAGGTGGTATTGGTTTCCAAAAACTGTATGAGACTGTCGGTGTCCAGATATTGATAAATAGCAATCAAATGGGGAAGGGTGCAGAATTGGGGATAGGTCGTTTTGAGTTTCCAGATGAGTCCGCCAATCAAGCCTTCGGCAGCATCGTTAAAGAATTTAGTCGTTCCTGTCGTGCCCGATTCCCTTTGCTCCAATAGGTTCTCTATCAGTACCCGAGAAACTTCGTTGACGCTTTCCTCGTTCTCTAAATACCGGGGAGCAATCGGATTGACCCTATGGATGATTTTATCAAAGGAAATCACCTTAAACGGAATATCACTATCCTTGAAAAGTGGATACGCCATTTCGGTCAGCTCAAAATCTTTGTAGTCGTGGATGATGCCACAAAAGCTTTCTTTCTGGAAATGTTTTAAGAATCCGTACACGATACTTTCAGTTTTTCCGCTTCCTGCAGAACCAATGACCGATGCACCGCGCTTGATATTGTCAATCTTAAAATTTCCTTTTGTAGTTTGAAAATTGACTTGATACCTATCGTCGCCCTTTTTTTGCCTTTCGGGTGTATGTAGGAAAATATACAAGGTCGTATTGATTAACAAAAGTGGACACACCACATTCAGCAACACTAAAACCAAACCGTTCCAAGGTTTTAAAAAATAGGCCAGGGCAAACAACAAAAGGCTGTTTGCAAGAAATGCATATTTGGAGACCTGATACAATCCATAAAATAAAGCACTGGTCAGACCAATGATTAAAAGAGCGGTAAAGAGATTGTTTATTTGCATACGTTTGGATTAGATACCTATGGAACTTGATTTAATGGCCACTTCCACACCACGGCGTAATTTGTTAAATACCTTCATTGCTAGTTGCGCCTGTGAAACAGGAATGTTGGGTAGCATTGGAATACCACTTTCCTTCATCATTTTAAAAGCAATCGCCTTTTCATTGGTGGGCAGTTTCATCAGCGAGGCAAAATAGACTTTCGGATTCTTGACGAAATCCTTTCTAGCTTTGTAGGTCTCGGCGAAGTTTCGCTGGTAACCGAATGTTCTGTCAAAGGTCTTTTCCGCACGCTCAAAAAACTGGTCACGGTCAAAGCCCCGTTTTATGGTCTTACCGTGCATCTCCACTTCCGATGCCTTATGCTTGCTCCCTGGTGAAAGGCTGTAGGTATTGGAGGCATCCTTTCGGCTTACGATGATATGGATATGACTTTGATTTCCTGCCTTAGGCATTCCCTGAACAATTCGCTTCCCATCCTGTTGGTGCGGGGCTTCCTTTTCCAATCGTTCTATTTTGTGCTGTAACAATTTAATATTGCCTTCAGTACGACCCTCTTCAATCCTTCTGATCTCCGTTTTGAGCTGCAATATTTTGGTGGCATAAGGCTGGTTTTCCTTGATCTGCCAATCCGTTCCCTTGAAGGTTCGTTGGTGTTCGATTTTTGCATAATATTTTATATCATCAATGGTAATCGGTCTTCCATTGATTTCACGATTGAAGGAAGCTACATAATCCTTCATCAGCTCACGGGTATATCTTTTCAGATCCACACTACTGTTCCGTAATCGGTTCAGTTCGTATTTGGAAGGGCTTACCGTAATGGAATAGAATTTCGGTTCGGTCTTTTTAAGCTTGGCACCGTTGCCATCGATATCCTTCACCACTTCTTCAGCGGAAATCTTATCGCCATATTGGTTGAAAAAGTGTTCCATTTCTTCCTGTTCTAGACCCTGGTTTTCCTTCTCCAGATAGCCGACAAAATCGCCTGAACTTTGTGAATAATTTCCTCCCAGTTTTTGAGGTGTAATGGTGATATACATAGCTCAAAAATTTAGAATTCGTTGGTATGGTTTTGCTTTTCCTGAAATCCTGCCTCGCCGGCAGGCAGGCTTACTTTGGGTTTTTCTTCGAGCGTTTTCTTTTCGAGAATCAAGGGTTTCTTTTTGGGTTCTTCGGTCTGGAAAAGGGATTCTATCATTGCGACCGTGGGTTTGGTCTGTGTCTTTTCCATATCCCTCATTATAGCAATCACCGCATTGATACGTTTCTTTAGGGAAGCCTCGATTGTCCTTCCGGTAGGACCTAATTTTTCCTTTGGGGAAATCTCGTTGTAGAAGAAAAAGTCGAGCATTGTAGTCAATGCTTCGGTATGTGATTTGAAGTGTGTCCTTGAAAATTCCTGAAAACGTTTTGCCGTTTCCTTTTTGAACCTGATGCCGATAAATGAGTCCATAATTCGCCGATTTGTCGCAAATCCTTCCCTAAAAATGGGCGTTCACAGGGCATTTGTCGCAAATTGTAGGAGGTCGGGAATTTTATATTTTTTCAAAACACTGAATATCAGTGATTTGAAAATAAAAAGGAGTTCTAAACATCGCATCGCGTGTTACCCTCTTGCTGTGCGTACTGAGTTGCCCCAGGGTAGAGTGTACTTAGAAATAAGTTCATTGAAAGGGCAACGTAACTTTGAAAGTGATGATAGGGTTTATCAAGGTCAAAAAGAA